>CBQWHS010000458.1:0-4239 GCA_967728665.1 uncultured Chryseosolibacter sp.
GGCATTCCAGGTGCATCCGGCTTCAATGGAAGACCTGTTGTTTCAGGAGTAGCATATGGCGTATAAATAACATAGCGAAGATAAGTATCTGCAAGTTCTCCAGTGCTGCGATTGTATTTCTCCTCTGCTGTGCTAAGCACAAATAAAGTTGCAGGCTGTTTTGGCATAATAAGTTTTCCAGCTTTCACTTCGGCTTCCCGGATGTCAAATATTTCTGTTTGTGATTTTCCCTGTTTCTTCAAAACTCGTCCGCGATCCATAAATGGTTCGAGTTCTTTGTGATAACATGAAACATTGAATCCTTTTTGATTGGGATCATCCGCAAGACAAACCATTCCTGAGCCCTTTTGCAAAACGATCCATTCGCCTTTCGCCCCGTAACCATAAACCATTGCAGATTGCCTTGATTCTTCTGGTGCCGCTAAAAGTGCCGTCTTGATTTGAACTTCAGCCGAGGGAATTTCCTGGGCAACAGAAATCAGGGCAGCAAAAACTGACGTTAACGTAAATAGGATTTTCATAGTATACTTAATTTAGTGAAGAGGAATTCTTACCTAAACTACTCAATTACAATCTCCTTTGCCAGTCCCATTGCATTAAAACGAATGGATAGCCGCAGGGGAGTGTCAACTGCATTTAAACATCCTTCAGACGGTTCGAGATAATAGTGATAGAATTTTTGATTCCGCTTGAATAGCTCATTCCTGTCTGGCTTGCCCAGTACTTTGATCACTTGAACTTCATCGAGCGCAAGCAATTTTTCTTTTTCCTTTCGGATGGTTTCTATCATTGCCGACCTTTTGTTACTGCATCCATTGCGATCATTCTTCCATGAATCAGCGTCAATACCATCCAGGTTAGGAACAGACTTTCCGCAGGATGTGATCAACAAAAAAATGAAAGCAAAACTAAGCGACTTGAATGTGCGCATGCTGTTTTTGTAACGAGTAAAACCAAATAAAAGAAATTGAAAGATATGAAACTGATAACACGTGGAGAATTGGCGACCAGATCAGATAGTAAGTAAACGCGCTGAGAAGAATCGGGTAAAGGATAATACGGATCCATTCCGCAACCTTCACCCAGGTCCGCTGCTCAAACAGCACACCACAGTTTACAACGGTAATCGAAATTAAAACAGTAATAAAAACTTTTTCCGGGAGTGCAAAATTAGAGGCCTTGAATAGAAACAAGCTTGTTCCGATAAGGCATAAAAAATACTGAAATAAGACATACAGATTCAACGACATTCCGGAAGGAGTATCATATTTTCTATACTTCGCTTTGTCAACAGGGGGTGCAGGTCGATAGCCACCAAGGTAACTGGGGAGCCAACCTGGCTTTGCAAATATGTATTTGATCTTGTCACTCCATCGTGGAATAATTTTTAAATCTCTTTCCATTTCTGCGTAATGACTGACATTCGCCCAGGCTGCATTCCAACTATTGATCGGTTTCGTTATTCCATATGTCGGCCGTTCCTCCTCCTCTTGGAATGTTCCAAACATTCTGTCCCAAATGATTAAAGAACCTGCGTGGTTCTTGTCGATATATTTTGGATCACGGCCATGATGAACACGATGGTGTGACGGTGTGTTAAAAATAAACTCAAACCACCGCGGAAGTTTGTTAATCGTTTCCGTGTGGATCCAGAATTGATAAAGCGTATTGAGGGCAGAAATCAAAACAAAATGTTCTGTCTTAAAACCAAACAATGCAATCGGCAAACTAAAAGCCGATGTCCACACAACTTGCAACGAACTCTGGCGAAGAGCAACGGAAAGATTGTATTCTTCGCTTTGATGATGAACAACATGTCCACCCCAAAACAAATTAATTTCGTGACTCATCCGGTGAGCCCAATAGTAGGCAAGGTCGACCAATAGCACGAGTGCGAGCCAATAGAGCCAGTTTTCTGTCAGCTCAAAAAAGGCAAAATTCTGCAACAGATACTGGTAGATTCCCACGGAAAAAATTCGAAGAAACAAGCCAGAAAGCTGTGAAGTTATTCCGCAACTGAGGTTTGCGATTGAATCAGGTAATCGATATAAGTCCTTGTGTGTGAACCGTTCAACCAACAATTCGATGCCAATAAGAATGAAAAAAATGGGAATGGATAAAACTATCGGATTCAGGTTCACAATGTTTTCCTTTTATTTGCACTCAAATTTAACAAACAAACATGGCATTTAAGATTTTCAGAGTTGTTTGGTTTGTATCGGTATTGGCACTTTTTGTGACCCTTCTTTTTGGTTATGCAAGTTGGGGTGAAGAGCTTGTAATCCAGCAAGATGAATCGGCGGAAGTCACGTTAAGTCGTGAAGTTTTTTTCTATTTGCTGGTCGCTGTTTTCGCCATTACAAACGTGCTTGTATATGTCATTTCAAAATTCTTCCAAAGGAATATAGCCTTCAGAACCTGGTTCCATGGGTTGGTCATTACCATCAACGTGTTTTTTATTATCGCGCTGAGTTTGATAGGATTGTATAATAGCCGCGAAGCATACGATTACCAACGTATTGGATTTATCATATACGGAAGTGTCGGGTTGATTTTGCTATGGGCTGCAACATGGCCCGTCTATTTGATGATTCAAAAAATTTCACTTAAAGAACCGATTGGATAAACCGATTATAATTACTGTAAATCAAATATTTAGTGAACGCAATTTCATCAAATTCTGGAATTTCGTACGAATGGGCATTTATTGCAGTGACCGCAAAAATTACTTTATTCGTGCTGATTCTTATTTTTTAAACTGTTGAGTAGAATTTTTTGAACTGTGTTTTGGTAAAGTCTCTATCTCAAAAAGTATGGCAAAAACTGCAGCACCATCTTCGTCCTCTGATTATAACGAAGCGAGCATTCGATCGCTGGATTGGCGTGAGCATATTCGTATGCGTCCTGGAATGTACATCGGAAAATTGGGCGATGGATCCTCAAAGGACGATGGAATTTATGTGTTGGTAAAAGAGGTTGTCGATAACTGTATCGATGAACACATGATGGGCTATGGCAAGAACATTGACATCACCATCACCGATTCTAAAGTTATTGTTCGGGATTATGGTCGCGGCATTCCATTGGGGAAAGTTGTCGATGTGGTTTCGAAAATCAACACCGGTGCAAAATACGATTCAGGTGCTTTTCAAAAGTCTGTCGGATTGAATGGTGTCGGTACAAAAGCTGTAAACGCTTTGTCGAATTACTTTAAAGTTCAAGCGTTCCGTGAAGGCATGACCAAAATGGCCGAATTTAAAAAAGGCGTTTTGGTAAACGATCCGAAGCAGGGTAAGTCACCAGAAAAAAATGGAACACTTGTAGAATTTGAACCTGATGCTACGATGTTCAAACACTATCACTTTATTCCGGAATACCTGGATGATTTGATGTGGAACTACGCCTTCTTGAATGCTGGCCTTACCATAAATTACAACGGACGTAAATTCTTTTCGAAGGATGGCCTGCTCGATCTATTGAAGCAAAAAAGCAATCCGGAGGAAATTCGCTACCCGATCATTCACATGAAAGGTGAGGATGTCGAAGTAGCGTTAACGCATGGAAATCAATATGGCGAAGAATATTATTCATTCGTTAATGGTCAGAACACAACGCAAGGAGGAACACACCTTGCAGCATTTCGCGAAGGTGTCGTAAAAGGAATTCGCGAAGCGTGTAAAAAGGAATACGATGCTGCGGATATTCGCGCAAGCATCATTGCAGCTGTGGCTGTTCGTGTGCAAGAGCCGGTGTTTGAATCGCAGACCAAAACAAAACTTGGTTCAATCAACATGGCGCCAGAAGGAAAGACCATCAAAGCGTACATAGGCGATTGGGTGGCGAAAGAACTTGAGATCTACCTTCACAATCATGCTGCGGTAAAAGACGCACTCGAAAAACGCATCCAACAATCTGAACGCGAACGAAAAGAGATCGCAGGCATTAAGAAGCTGGCGAATGAGCGCGCGAAGAAAGCAAATCTGCATAATCGAAAACTTCGCGATTGCCGTTTCCATTTTGATGATAAAAATGAAAAGGGGAGTGGATCAATGATCTTCATAACCGAAGGGGACTCTGCTTCCGGTTCCATTACAAAATCAAGGGCGGTTGAAACACAAGCTGTTTTCAGTCTTAGGGGAAAGCCGTTGAACTGCTTTGGGTTGACCAAAAAAATTGTTTATGAAAATGAGGAATTCAATTTGTTACAGCATGCGCTGAATATTGAAGATGGAATGGAAG
>CBQWHS010000459.1:0-4238 GCA_967728665.1 uncultured Chryseosolibacter sp.
CCTGCATTCCGGAGAGAGATTAGCCCATCTTAGAAGCGATAATAGGGAGGCATCAGGCGAAAAAAGTTTCTTATAGTTTTTCGGATGTATTTTTTAAAGCGAGAACTCATTTCTATTTCTTCAGCCGAGACACCATTTTCATTCAGAAGCATCGTAACAGCCTTTATCATTTCATCCAACTCTGTTGCATTTTTTTTAAGACCCTGCAGACAAAATTCAAATTGCTCTCGGTCATGTATTTTTTTGTTCATGAAATCGAGATTTATAATTTGAACCAGGCCTATTATTCTCGCTAATGGTCCTCTGATTCTGTGCGCATTATACTGGGCAAAACGAACGATTTTCCGATTAAGGCTATGAATGTCACCGCTCTTTTTCTCAATCACTGCTTCCAATTGTGCATTGATTGAGGATAACTCAAGGTTAGCTTTTCTTAGCCGACAATTTGCCTCAAGCGCTTCGTTTCGCTCTCTCTGGAGGTCTGCAACCAGTGTTTTTAATTGATCGTTACTTTTAAGGATGTTGCCGTTTTGAAAATAGTCTGTACTGAGTTTCATCGCTTTCATAATTTTCCTTTCATTAAAATTAAAGCGGATTCGTTATCGATTTAAAAACAGGACTCTTCTGCAGCATGAAGACCTAATCATCACTTACCAGCGTTGAAAGGACTGAATCCATCAGTTCTCGTCTTTGAGCGTACGTTGTGTTTCGAACGGCCTGGGCATGGTCTCTCACAACAACGCTGGCATCAAAAACTGCACAGATTTCTCCTCCACTGCACAAAGCAATTTGCTTCATCATTTTTAACTGTTAGTGGATTCATCGTGATGCAGATGAGCCTGTCTCAAATCTGAAATACGTTTTGATTTCATTTCATTTGATGGAGCGTTCCATCCGAGACAAGCTCAACCATATCACGTCATTGGAACTTACTATTTGATTTCCGGTACCGGCGCCCAATATTTGGTGTGACCAGCATCTGATGGTTGATTAATCAATGATACCTCTGATTGATCTCTCAGTGAATTTGCTGCTGCCACCGTTTCTGTTCTAACGAGGTCGAACCACCGGATGCCAACTTCAGCGGCAAACTCCCATCCCCTCTCTGCGACTACGGCCTTCTTGAAATCGGTCTGAGATAAGCCAGGAGTCAAGTTCTCCAGGCCAGCCCTCTTCCGAACAAGGTTTATGGCTTCGTAAGCACTCGCATCCACTCCAGACGACATCGCCTTTGCCTCTGCATATGTTAGTAACACCTCAGGATAGCGAATGACGAACGTCGTAGCACTTCCCCACCAGTCATTGGCCTGATGTTTTGACCAGTCATAGCTGTCGTCGTCACGATACTTCAGGAAATAAGGATGTTTTTGTAATGTCTGCTCCCACGTAATCACATTTGCAGGATTGTTTTTCACGTAATATTCAGTTTGATAGGTACCATCCTTTCTTGGTCCCGCAGGGAATCTGTTATAAAATGAAATCTCCGCGTATCCGTCATCCCATCCTCCTTCTTCATAGTCAGGAGCAAAGGGATTTGGTCCCATCATACTTCCGTTTTCCCAATTCCAGCCAGAAACATCGTTACTGAAGTAGCATGCAAACACTGCCTCGCTGTTAAACTTATTGCCTATCTTCCAGATATTGCGAAAGTCTGGCACCAGATCATAACCCCAGGTAGCTTTACCATCAATCACTTCCTTTGCCTTCGTTGCCGCCAAAGCGTATTTACCAGTTTGATTCAGCGGCCATCCCGCCATGGTCAGGTAAACATTGGCAAGCAAAGCTTTAGCCGACCCATTTGTTGGGAAAATGTCAATACCATTATGACGGGCATTTCCTGACCAATGGTTAGGCAGCAAGGTTTCGGCCATTTGTAAATCAGAAACAATCAGGGCATAGATCTCTTCTACCGAGGCATTTGGTCTGTTGTTGTCAATTATCGCCTCCGTTGGCATCGGCACCTCTCCCCAAGTTCTCGTTAAATAGAAGTAGGAAATGGCACGCATAAAATACCCGTGACCTGCTGCATTATTCCGCTGTTCTTCCGTTGCAGCGGTGGCATTCTTATACTTGTTAATAAGGGAATTCGCTGATTTTATTGTGGCGTAAAAATAATTCCACCACGACGTCATCCTGCTATTGGATGAATTGGCATTAAACACATCGAAGTCTGAAAAGTCGATTTTATTGCCGACTCTTTTTGATGTGATATCGTCAGCGCCATAATAAGGCGACACAACTTGATTAAATGCTCCGTTAAAGGTCACGGCAAGTGCAGCCTGTGCCATCTGTAAGTCGCTAGCCGTTGCATAAAAATTCACAGGCGTAAGACTGCCCTTAGGAGTTTCATCGAGAAAACCGTCCGAACAGGCTGTCGCTAATGCTGTGAGAAGCAAACCTGTTATCCAATATTTCATATAATTTTTCATCGCTGTATTGTTTTGTTCACTTTACTTAACACTGTTAAAAAGTTACTTGAGCCCCTACGGTGAATGTTTTAGGAGAAGGGTAAGCGCCCAGATCAATACCACCATCCGTATCACTGCCTGCAGATGTGGAGGTGGCTTCAGGATCATATCCTTTGTAATTGGTGATCGTGAAAAGATTTTGTGCACTGACATAAATCTTCGCCGCTAAAATCTTCAGTACACTTTTGTTTATCTGATATGATAAGCTTACGTTCTTTAACCGTGTGTAACTTCCATCCTGCAGAAATTGGGTGGATTCAACCCAGCTTTTATTTGAACTGCCTGGGTTTCGCCATGTCGAAGATGTATTGGTGGGTGTCCAGTAGTTTGCTGCGTCGGCAAGCGTTATGAACTTCACATCACTTGTAGGCACTGCCGTTGCTGCATATGTGGCGTTAAATACTTTAGCTCCATAAGATGCCTGCACAAAAATATTTAGTCCAAAATTTTTGTACGTCAGGCTATTGTTGAATCCAAACTGGAATTTAGGAATGGCAGACCCAGCGATAACACGATCTTCAAATCCAATGGAACCATTACCACTAACATCCCTGTACTTTGCATCGCCGGCACTGTAAATACCACTTTCGGTTTGGTGAACGCCTTCCCATGGAATCAGATAGAATGACGACAGCGGCTGTCCTACTTTTATTACCTGAATACTGTTTGATATCAGGCCACCACCAATCACTGGTCTTGCAAGCAAGGAGTCGGGCCCGAGGCTCACTACTTTATTGCGGTTAGCATAATAATTAATGGATGACGTCCACGTAAAATCACCCATTTGGGCGATCGTGCCTTCCAGGGTCAACTCAATCCCTTTGTTGTTTACCTTGCCCGCATTTTTCAGGAACGTACCTCCCCCATCATAATTTGCAATGCGGGTATAGAGTAAAAGATCGCTCGTGTTCTTGTTGTAATAATCTGCTGTAAGGTTCAATCGTCCATTAAACAAACCCACTTCCAAACCGATATCGGTTTGCTTTGTAGTTTCCCATTTTACATTTGGATTGGCTGGATTGCCAATGGTATAGGCTGGATACAAAGTTGATGTTCCATACGAGTAAGTTGTTGGAGCCAACAGTCCAAGCGTACTGTATGGATCAATCGCCTGATTCCCGGTGACACCCCAACCGGCTCTTACTTTAAGATTTGCAAAAACGTCTAAATCTTTAATGAATTGCTCATTAGAAAGATTCCATCCTGCACTTAGCGAGGGAAAATTACTCCACTTATTATCGCCCTGGAATTTTGAAGATCCATCCCTCCTGATCGTGGCCGTTAAAAGATATTTGTCATTATAACCATAGGCGACACGCCCAACGTACGATAGCAATGCCCAGTTTGAAAAACCCGAGGATATTGATTGATTAGAATTTAATCCCAGGTTGTTATATCCATTGGATAATGTTGCCAGTCCTGTACCTGCGGCACTGAACCTAGACGTTTTATTGGAGGTCGTTTCCATGACAGCGGTGGCCGTTAGGTCATGCTTGTCAAATGCCTTATGAAAGGTCAGGATATTGTTGGTCTGGGCGGAATAGCTTTCGTACGAACTCTGTCCTGACCCTGTATTTCCAGGGCTAATCCAGTCATTACTCAGGTAGGCATCTTTGGAAACGTTCATGTTAAGGCCTGCGCTTACATTGTACGTTAGCCAGTCCGTTATCTTGTATTCAAGGCTACCATTGAAAATTCCAACGTTTGTAAAACTATTGTTATCCCTTTCTTTTATCGTTAAGTACGGGTTTCCCCATATGGGAGATATCC
>CBQWHS010000460.1:0-4232 GCA_967728665.1 uncultured Chryseosolibacter sp.
ATATCCATAATCAACGAAAAAGTTTGTTCGCAGACGCTGGATATTCAGTAAGGGTCCGATAGCAACATCCGGATACCACACGGGCATGGTGTAGTTAAGAGACATGGAATAAAATTGCTGGTACCGCGCCACACTTTGTCCGCGTGGCAAAGGAATTCGGTTGCGGAAATAATATATATGATTATCGGCTATCGTGCTTCCCGTTCGAACTAGCCGATCTATCTGAGTGCTTTGAAATCCCCAGTAACCCCAAATAGAATGATGTTTAAATATCCCTGGAAAATAACCGACACCATAAGCGGCAAACTCCTGGCCCGTGTAGTCAGTATTCTTCAATGGTGTGCTATAAGAATGCACTGTTAATTGTTGTCCCCACTTGCTGTAGATATCGCGTCTGCTTCTTTTCATTTGACGATATGCCGTCAAGGTAAAATGATTATAAATCAATGAACCATCGGCGAGATAATTGCCGAAGAAATATTGAGCTGTGTCAGCGGGAATTAATCGGCCGCCTCCATCAACACTGTTTTTAAAATCAGAGACCGAAGTGTATCCGACATAATTTCCGAACGTTAACTTTGAGCTGTACCGAGAGTTTGTCAACGTCAATGGTATCCGCACGCCGGCTTCAAGAGTCTTCTCTTTCCATGAAAATGTGAGATTGTCCTTGTAGGTAACAACGTTTGTTGTTTGTCCTGCTTTCACTGATCGCTTATAAACAATGTTGCCTTCATCAACAGATCTATCAGCATACGTACCTGACACATCAATGATCGGAAACAATGCTTGATAACTTACTTGAGCTTTATAGGCACCAGTACGTTCGTTGATGTCAAATACATAACCGAGGTTGATGGACGTTGTGCTCAGAATATCTTTTGACGCCAATCCAACAGTGGCAAACGTTAAATCTGTTTCAACCGTGAGGCCCCACGAATACGGATTGATCACGCCTTTCAATTTAGAATACTTTGTAATTGGAAGACTCTGTTGAGGAATAGAACTTAGAAGACCTGGGTTCCCCTCCTGCTCTACCAAGTGCTGATAGAATTGAGGTTCCATTTTTTCGTCTTGATATTTTTTCCATGAGGATGGATCAAACTGAATTCGAACAACGTCCAAGCCATCACGGGTTTGATCGCTGTAAAAAATTGACTTTGCTCCCGGCGATATCGATGGATTGTACGCACCGTAACGACTGTTGGTAACCTGGAATCGCTCGCCACTGGAAAGTTGTATCGCAAAAATATTATCAATCCCGGTAACGGGTGAATTGAAAAATACATAGTCGCCAACCAACACCGGATGTCCGATATTTTCTTCCGATGGTTTCGTTATCTCTGTTTCATTTCCCGACTCAACATCAAGGGTGCAAATTGACCGCGCCTGTGCAACGGTTTTTAACACAACGAGCTGTTTGTTATCGGCAGACCATCGCGGCATGGAATAAAAAATATTATTAGGATTGGGAAGTCTCCTGATCTCGTTGCCGGTCACATAATCAAGGATCACAATTTCAGTCTTGTAGTCAAGTGACGTTCTGATCGCTGCGATTTTTGTCCCGTCGGGAGAAACGGCAGCGCTTCCAAATCGCCCATGCTTACCCCCGATGATGCGAACCTTTTTAGTGCCTGTGTCAAAAGTTTTTACCAGGGAATAATTTCGCACGGCCCATCGCGGATCGTAACCAAATTCGACCCAAACAATTTTACCATTCGCGCTGGAGATCATGCCTGGATCGTTAATAAACCCTGGAATAAAAATTCTTTTTTCCTGACCATTGCCAATCAGCACGAACTTCTCAATTTCCCCGATGCCACGTTTCATGGCGATCACGCTTCCATCACTCAAGGCCTGAGGATAAAGAAAATCAGTATAACCATTTCTTCGCGATGTCTCGATTTTTTCAAATGGCGTCAGTTCGATATTCTTCAATTTATCATTCCATTCTTTTTGTAAATCGTCTGCCATCTCGCGATACAGTTTCGTCACATACAAACCTGTTTCTTTTTTTATAGCGTTCGAGAAAGCAAATGGCAAAAATGGAACGGACCATGAGCGCCTTGTTATTTTTTCCCATATCTCCGGGTCATTGGTTCGCTTGCGCAGATAGCTTACCATATAAAATCCCAGGGGATATTCGTTCGGGATGTTGTGCTTGTAAGAACGCAGATATTGTTTGTGATAATTGAATTCCCGGCCTTCGAGAAGATTGGTTCGAAACAAAAGTCCGAAGTTCGGAATTCGTCCGCGGCCACTTCGGGTAAATGCAGTTTCAGTCGCAACAGCGTCACCTTCCCAAAACCACTCCGGTGCTGCAACCTGTGACATACCTGCAAAAGTCGCATTGCCGAATAAATAGTAAAAAACTTTGTTGAAACCTCGAGATGCATGCTGGAATTGCACCATGTGCCGATATTCATGCGACATGAGTAGATTCAACCAATCATTCGTGCCGAGGAAATTATAATTCTGCGATGGCATTCCGTAAAACTCGGAACGCCTTGGCAGCATCGACACGAATCCGTTGGAAACACTGGATTGATTTTGAAGAATGATTGAAATTTTCCTCGGCGGAACGCCCATGGTTTTCGACTCCGCGTTTCGAATCGTCTCCATCGTGTTGGCTACGCGCTGCCCCTGTTCTTCGTAACCCAAAGGAAATAATATCCTGAAATGCTCCGTGTTGATTTGCCTCCACTTCAGAGAAGCCGGGTTGTTGTCCAGAACAGTCTGTGCAACAATATTGGAAATAAAGAGGAGTGAAAATAAAACAGGGAGTAGATTCTTCATTTGGCGCATTAAACCAACTGAAATATTCAACTCCCTGCGTTCAAAAGCAAACGCTTTGGCGAAAAACTACTGAACGGTTTTCTCTCCAATAGCTACCGAACTGACTTGGAAAAATCCAAGTGCACCGTTGGTAAGGTTTGTTCTTGGACTTGAGGGAACAGAACCGAACATTCCACCGGCGTCATTGTTAAGAAGAGAACTGAGATCATTATAATACACGTAACCATTCCTGGTCATGCTGTACATTTCAATTTTTCCCTGATCCCCAATAGAATACAAAATCGGAAATTCAACACCATCGATATCCTCGGCAAGAAATTCGTCATCACTGTAATAGACATCTGTGTCGTTTGCATATTTCAACGAATCATTTCTAAAGAATTTGAACAAGTAATAGTTTGATTCATTGCGCGGCTCTTTAAGAAATAGCAGCAGATCAAAAACCCGTCCTTCAAACTCCGGGTCTTCCTCTTCATCCTTATCGAGGCGAACTGTTAAGCTGTCGATTTTTGCTAACGATCTAAGATCGTCCTGAGCTTCATAGGTTTTGCCATCAACTTCAACTTTGAGTTTGTACGTTCTTCCAACAACACCTTCAAACGCGGACTGTGGCCGATAAAGACCAGCGAGTTCAGGTTTGTTTTCAGGATTGTGAATAAATGGATAGACGTTGCCTAAATTATCGGTGACAGTCACTATTGCGTCGGTAACTCCAGGCGCATTTCCTTTCGCGTAAAAATCTGTAGTGTGCGTAACTTTCACAGACTGATAGGAAGCTAAATTTGTCACCAGACCTTCGATCACAATTTTGCCGGGAGTTTGATCAAGGTCAAGTTGTACTGCTTCCTCACACGAAAGAAAAAACAGACTGGAAACCAAAACTGCCAGGAGCGCTTTCGCGATTTGATTTGTCTTCACTGTTATATTGATTAGAAACGATTTCATTGGAATTAAAATTTAAAGTTGTAAGTAACAGAAGGCAGTACAGGGAATAGATAGATCAGGCGAGCTTCCTTTTCTCTGCCGTCACCAATGACGTTGCCGTCTTTGTCCTGTTTCGTTCTCGTATAAATCGTAAATGGATTTTTGCGATTGTAAACATTGTAAATGGAGAATATCCATTGGGCCTTCCATTTCCGATTGAGATTCTTTCTCGGATTCAATGTAGCGGAAAGATCCAGTCGATGGAACGCGGGCAAACGATATCCATTCCGTTCCGTGATCACATCAACGTTGTATGCTCCGATCTGATACTTGCCTGCCGGCAATGTGATTGGTCTTCCGGTGCTGTATGAAAACATTCCTCCAAACGTCCACTTTTCATTCCGGTCGTAAGCAGCCTGAACATTGAATACATTTCGGCGATCATAATTCGCTGGAAACGCTGCTCCTAAATTTACACCAGGCACTTTTCTCATTGTCTTCGACAAAGTATAGCT
>CBQWHS010000461.1:0-4231 GCA_967728665.1 uncultured Chryseosolibacter sp.
ATTAACACAACATCTGTCAATGCATACAAAGGGAACGAAACATTAATGGATTACTCAGCGACCAAAGGAGCAATTGTTTCTTTCACCCGTAGCCTTTCTCAGTCGCTTGTGAAAAAAGGCATTCGCGTAAATGCTGTTGCACCTGGGCCCGTATGGACACCGTTGATTCCAGCAACGGCAAGCACCGAGAAAGTAAGCAACTTTGGGAAAGATGTGCCGATTGAACGACCGGCAGAACCTGTGGAAATTGCACCGTGCTATGTATTTCTGGCATCAAAAGAAGCAGCATTTATTACCGGGCAGGTGTTGCATCCCAACGGAGGTTCCGTAGTGAATACGTAATTATTTCTATTTCCGGCTGGCAACAATTATTGTCAGCTGGTTTTTCAACTTTTGCGGAATAAGTTTTGACTAGCGATGGGTGACAGCCATATGCGAAACTACAGGATCTATTTCGAGAAAGGCGAAGAAGAGGAAATTCTAAGTATCCTTCGAAATTTCGATGGAGTGGTCATTGATGTCGTTACGGCCAATAGCATCGGTATCACTATTGAGAGCAATACACCCGACACAGTCTATTTAAAAGTGATGGATGAAATAGACAAACAAGTTTATACGTTCCGTCAATTTCATCGCTACGAGGAACATAATTCAGAAGGTAACTGATAGATCAACCATCTCTTTGTTTCGCTTTACTTTAACTGGAATAGTCTGACCTTTTTCAAACTTGCCCAGAGCGTCCATATAGTTCTGGATATCCTTAATTTCAAAATCAGCCATTTGCACAATAATATCTCCTGTTTGAATTCCGGCTTTTTGTGCAGGCTTACCATCGGAAACTCCATCCACTTTCAGGCCGACTACATCTGAAGCATAACTTGGCATAATGCCCATAGTTACTTTAAAGCTTGAACGCCCCGCTTGCATTTTACTTTTGGTTTTTAGGAATGCAAGTTTAGGTTGATCATCCGTTGACTCTATTATTTTGACAATCAATTTTAAAACTTCAGCTTCCCCGACTGCGTTTATTTTATTCGAATCGTCAGAAGGTTTATGATAATCAGAATGTGAGCCTGTGAAGAAATGCAAGACCGGTAAATCCTTCAGATAAAAAGAAGTGTGGTCGGAGGGACCTGTACCGGATGAATCAGTCTTGATATTCAATTTATCATTCGACAATTTCGTCAACAACGGTTGCCATACCGGGCTTGTACCTGTACCATGGACTATGAGCAATTTTGATTGAGGATCCAACCTACCGATCATGTCCATGTTGATCATGTAATTAACGGAAACAAGGTCCACCGTGCTGTGATCAGCAAAATATTTAGAACCAAGGAGGCCGAGTTCTTCGCCGGAGAAACAGAGGAAGAGAAAGTTATGTTTTTCTTTGACTTTGTTACTCGAGAAATACCGGGCAAGTTCCAGGACGCCGGCAACACCGGAAGCATTGTCATCGGCGCCATTATGAATTTTGTCTTTGGGATTTGCGTCCAATGAACTTCCCTGTCCGTCCAATCCTAAATGGTCATAATGCGCTCCAATGATAATGGTTGAAGCGGATTGATTGTCCAGGAACCCGACAATGTTATTTGCTGTTCCAACTTCGCCTTCGCCATGAACTCCTCGCCTGAAAGAAAAAGACTGCAGGTAATTATTGTTGTCTCCTCTCGGTTCTAATTTTAGTTTCTTAAATTCAGTGACGATGTATGATGCCGCTTTTTTCTCACCTTCTGTACCAGTGCCACGACCCGCAAAGGAATCGTCTGCGAGTTTCTGAATGTTCGATTGAATTCGTTTCGAATCAATCTCCTGGGCCTGGCAACTCATTAAAGCCAGAACTGTACATGAAAAAAGAATATGTCGTATGCGCATGGTGTTTTTGGGATTTAAAATCGAGTGATAACAGAGGCAAAATATCAGGTTTTTCCTAACTATCTTCAAGAAAAAAATTATCATTTATGACAACTCGCATTATTACGTTTCTGATTATGATTTTGTCCACACTCGCTTTCGGGCAAACTGGACCTGAAAAAGAAATTGCGTCCATGGTGGAAAAGCTTCGCGTGGCAACGATAGATGGAAATGAGAAGGCTTTGATGGATCTCACCGCTCCTGAATTGAGCTATGGACATTCAAGCGGAAAAATTGAAGATCAAAAAGCGTTTATTGGACGTTTAGTCAGCGGGGACTCTGATTTTAAGTCTATTGATATTAGCGATATGACCATTAAAATTGTTGATAACACCGCCATCGTAAGACATAAGTTAGTAGCCGAGGCAGTCGATGGAGGCCAGCCAACAAAGCCAAACCTTTCCGTGTTGCTTGTGTGGCAAAAACAAAAAGGACAATGGAAACTTTTAGCGCGACAAGCAGTTAAGAATCTTTAAAAAGGAATTCATGCAAAATATCGAAAACAAAATTGCCTTAATAACCGGCGGAAGTAAAGGCATTGGTTATGGAATTGCAGAATGCATGTTAAAGGAAGGAATGCGTGTCGCCATTACCAGTCGCTCATTGGAGGCTGCGACCAAAGCTGCGCAGGAACTTAAAAAAATTGGCAAAGGCCAAGTACTTCCAATTGCTGCGGATGTTCGTAATGGGAAATCGCAGCAAATGGCTATTGATCTGATTTCAAAAACCTGGGGCGATGTAGATGTGTTAATTGCAAACGCAGGCCTTGGACTTTTCGGTTCAATTGAAAACATGTCTGAGAGTGATTGGAATGAGACTATCGACACTAACCTCACAGGAGTATTTCACAGTGTGAAGTCATGTCTTCCCTCGCTCAAAAAGACAAAAGGTTTCATAATTACGATCGCAAGCCTTGCCGGGACAAACTTTTTTGCCGGTGGTTCTGCCTATAACGCCAGCAAATTCGGCCTCGTTGGATTTACACAGGCCATCATGCTCGACTTAAGAAATTACGGCATCCGCGTTTCTACGATCATGCCTGGTTCTGTTGCTACTGAATTTAATAATCATCAGCCATCTGAGCAAGATGCGTGGAAGATTCAACCTGAAGATATTGGTCAGATGGTGGTTGATCTTCTCAAACTAAATTCGCGTACGTTACCGAGCAAGATTGAAGTGAGGCCAAGTGTGGTTAAAAGTTAAAAAAATTTTCACTTGGGATACTCAGTTCAGTTTCGGACGACCCTACCTGTTTTTTTGAGACTTGGATAGTTGTTGAATCATTTTTTGTTCCTGGAGTCGGGCAAGCTCGGCATTTTCAGTTGCGAGTATCATTTGTCTGTGTGCTTCCTCTGCATTCCTCTGAGCTTTGATTTCATTTTGTTGAGCAAGCTGTTGATAATGAAGGGCAAGTTCCTTTTGTAGCTGTGCCTCTTTGCGATTGATATACCAAAACCAGGCACTGGAAAAATTGGTTAAAATGAGAATCACGACGATGATTTCTTTCTTCATGGAAGGAAGGTTTAAATTATGCTATTCCTAGTTGAGGGCACATCCACCCATAACGGTACCTAATATAACGATGAGTGCGAAATAAACTGGATTTCAATGGCCAAAGGATTCACTATTATTTTCAAATCTTTATACCAAATGATTCATACACTGATTCACCAGCATTTTTGTTATCAGCCATAATCAATAAGTGATCACCACTTTGCAATACCGTGGTGCCATTCGGTGAAAGATATTTATTGTTGCGATGGATTAGAACAATTAATGCTGTTTTTGGAAGCTTTAATTCCAGCACTTGTTTTCCGACCGCACCGGAAGTTGATGGCAGATCCACTTCAATAAGTTCGCCATGAATGTTTTCTTTCATTTCAACATCCAGCGGAAAATTTCTTTTGACTTTATCGGGAACACCTACGCGTAATAGTCGCGCAATAAACGGAAGTGTTGTGCCTTGCAATAGAACGGATGAAGCCGAAATAAAAAATACAAGGTTAAATAATGTTTTTCCATAATCGATGCCTGCCAGCAGGGGATAGGTAGCAAAAACAATAGGAACCGCACCGCGTAATCCTACCCAGGAGATAAATAACTTTTTCCTGAAATTGAGATCCCTCGCGTAGGATAATGAAACAAAGACTGCCAGTGGTCGTGCTATAAAAATCAGAAATCCCGCAATTAGAATGCCTTCGTCCATAATAGGCGGAAGTTGCTGAGGAAAAACAAGTAGCCCCAGCGTTAAGAACATGACAATCTGCATGAGCCAAGCCTGACCATCGTAAAATTTTATCAAGCTTTTTTTGTGAAC
>CBQWHS010000462.1:0-4219 GCA_967728665.1 uncultured Chryseosolibacter sp.
CATCGCCATAGGCCACACAAGAAGCTCAAACCAGGAAAGCCGATTCCTTGTCCATTAAAAGATTGTTAATGAGCATCAAGAAAATTGTCATAGCGATTGATGGATATTCAGCGTGCGGGAAAAGCACGACTGCGAAATTGGTAGCGGGAATTTTAGGCTATCGCTACATTGATACTGGCGCCATGTATCGCGCGGTAACACTTTATTTTCTGGATCACCATGTATCGCTCACAAATCCGAAAGAAGTTTGTAAAGCCATTGATGATATTCACATTTCATTTAAGGTTAATTCCAAAAACATAACAGAGACTTACCTTAACAATCTGAATGTGGAGAATCAAATCCGGCGAATGAGAATTTCCGAGAATGTCAGTACCGTTAGTGCTATTAAGGATGTTCGTGTGGCGATGGTGGAGCAACAAAGAAAAATGGGGCGAGAGCGGGCAGTAGTAATGGACGGCCGTGATATTGGAACCGTTGTATTTCCAAATGCAGAACTCAAAGTTTTTATGACAGCGGATGTGCTAGTGCGTGCGTTTCGAAGACAAAAGGAATTATTGATGAGAGACCAGATGATTGATCTTGATGAAGTTATTGACAACTTGATTCAACGCGATCGCATTGACACCACACGCGCTGAAAGTCCGCTGCGGCAAGCGGAGGACGCACATGTTATGGACACAACACACATCACCATCGATGAGCAAGTGGATGAAGTGATTCGAATGGCACTCGCTAAATCGATCAACTAAAATCTAAGAATTACCTTCCTTCTTTATAACTTTCGGTCATGAACCAAATTGCTGGCCGGGTTCTTCGCTATTTTTTCAGCGGAACTCTTTTCATCGTACCTATCGTTGCCACGGCTTACTTCATTTTTGTTTCGTTTCAATGGCTGGACAATCGTTTGAATTTACCTTACCCCGGAGTTGGTTTCGCCATCATTATTAGTGTCATCACTTTAATTGGCTATTTATCGACTAACTACGTTTTCAAAACACTTGGAGGTTGGTTTGATCGTGGAATGAATAAAATTCCTTTAGTGAAATTAATTTACGCCACTGTTAAGGACTTGTTGGGGGCTTTCGTTGGTGACAAAAAGAAATTTAACAAGCCTGTTCTTGTGAGAATAAACAAAGACAATAATCTCTATCAAATCGGATTCGTCACGCAGTCCGACTTGCGCGATCTTGGGCTGGAAGATATGGTCGTGGTTTACTTTCCGCACTCATATGCATTCTCAGGATATCACTACTTTGTTCATAAGGACAATATTAAGCAGATGGACATTCCTGGAACTGCTGCAATGAAGTTTATTGTTTCAGGAGGGGTAAGTGGCTTCAAAGAACATTGAAATTAAACCACGTGAAGCGTTTGTGCGCTGCTCGAACTACAACAACTAATTTTGATCGTTAGTTGATAACTCCGGAGCCGATCAGTTCCTCACCATCATACCACGCGGCAAATTGACCTGGCGTGACACCTCGCTGAGCGCGATCAAACACGAGGTACAATCCATTTTCTTTTTTATGAAGCGTGCACGGTTCAAGTTTTTGACGATAGCGAATCCGCACAGAAAACCTTTTCGACCCACCAACATTTAATTTCAAATCAGGACGGATCCAATGCTCATCAGCATTTGGAATGAACAAACCCCTTCGATACAAGCCGGGATGATCTTCGCCCATTCCTGTATAAATAATATTTTCAGTTGTGTCAGTGCCGATCACGAACATTGGTTTTTCATGGCCACCAAGGTGAAGGCCTTTACGTTGACCAATAGTATAGTAATGGGCGCCATTGTGCTCTGCAATTACTCTTCCTTCGGATGCGACAAGTGAGTATGGAAGTGTGATGTTATCGAGGTCATCATTGGTAAATCCATTTTTAAAACTTTTTGCGGTCGCTGGAATCTCTACAACTTTTCCTTTTTTTGGTTCAAGGCGTTGTTGTAAAAAATCAGGCAAATGAACTTTGCCCACAAAACACAAACCTTGGGAATCTTTTTTCTCTGCAGTAACTAAACCAATTTTTTTCGCGATGGCCCGCACTTCTGGCTTCAAGATTTCACCAATGGGAAACAACGATTTAGAAAGTTGTTGTTGCGTAAGCTGACACAAAAAATAGCTTTGATCTTTGTTCGGATCTTTTCCGGCCAACAATTGATAAATTGTTTTGCCATCCTTCACAAACTCTGATTTTCTGGCATAATGACCAGTAGCAACATAATCAGCGCCAAGCTTTACTGCGGCATTCAAAAAAATATCAAATTTGATTTCACGATTGCAAAGGACATCCGGGTTCGGTGTGCGACCACGTTGATATTCCGCAAACATGTAGTCAACAATTCTTGTTTTGTATTCCGCACTAAGATCAATCGCCTGAAAAGGAATTCCTAAATGCTGCGCAACAATCATCGCATCATTGCTATCATCTAGCCACGGACATTCGTTGCTAATTGTGACAGAGTCGTCATGCCAGTTCTTCATGAACATGCCGATCACTTCGTAGCCTTCTTGCTGAAGCAAATATGCTGCTACGCTGGAATCAACACCTCCCGATAAACCAACTACAACTCTTTTTTTCATACGTTTTGCTACCCAAGCACCAGCGACACTGAGGTGTCACAAACAAATTTTATTTACGATCGCCACGAAGGCCCTGAGACTCTGATTAATTTAAAGTGTGACACGTAAAGTTTACTTTGCAGCCACATTCACCATTACGGCATTTTATTTCAAAGCCTATCTACTACCCAAAGCCAGATTCTGACCTAAAAGTTCATTCACCGTTTCATTAAAATGCTCCACGAACTGGTCATAATATATTCCGGTTCCCGGGCCAGCAAAACCCGTGTGGATCTTTTTCACTTTGCCATCTTTTCCAATGAAAATTGTGGTTGGAAAAGCAACTATTTTATTCAATTGTGGCAATGTCTCTGAAGCCTTCTCTTTATTGTTTGTTCCGGCAATAACAAAATCATACGGAACATTAAACTTCTCAATCATCTTTTTTACTCGTGTGCTGGCATAATTGAAGTCATCCTTACGTTCATACGCAAGGCCAATAATTTCCACGCCGCGTTGCTGATGCTCCTTATACCATGGAACCAGAAATTTTGTTTCATCCATACAGTTTGGACACCAGGTGCCGAAGAGTTGAAGAATGACGACTTTGTTTTTATACTTTTCATCGTTGAGGCTAATCTTTTTGCCGTTGACATCTGGAAAGCTGAATTCAATTTTTTCAAATCCTTTTTTCAAAAATGTGAGTGACTCCGGATCGGCAAGTTGCGCGTTATCATCGCGAACACCTTCCCAAAATTCCATATGCGTTTTTCCGCTGTAGAATTCGCCGATTATTTTTCCATCCTGGCCTTTTGAAGCGGTGAAGATGTAAGCATGATTTCCATCGAATGTGCTTAACTGGAGCATGCCGTTGGAGACATTCCCTTGCAGATAACGATAGTCGCCAGTCTCTGTCAGAAATGTTCCCGTCACACTATCGCCGACTTGTTTGAATATTCCGATCGCAGGTGTTGTGTCAGCTTCGAAAATAAAATCAACGGCATATTTGCCTGAAAAATCCGGGACACCCTTTTCATTCTTAGCTTTTTCAAAGCGATAACCTTGTCCGTACACTGCGAGAAAAGGAATGTTATAATCCGTTTCATAATTCTTGATGAATTCACCAATTAAGGAATCGCCACTGATTTTCGCTTTGATGTTCGCATCAAAAATGTGAAGGCCAATATTCACAGAATCACCACTGACTTCAATTTCATCAAGTTGAAGTTTTTCGTCCGCGTTTCTAATGAAAATATCGTAGCCGCCTTTCTCATCATTTGTTAATTCGAAATTGAATGGAAGCTGCTGGCCTTGAATCTCAATAGTCGCCCTCCAAATACCGGTCTTCAACGGATTTTTGGTTTCTTTTTCGGATTGGCAGGAGATCAGTAATACAGTTAAAAAGCTAATGGCTGCGAGAATTCGGGTCATGAGTTCCGTTTTATGTTTGAACAAAACGCAAAAATGGCAGAAATGATTTTACCTTTTGGCACGGAGTGAACAATTTGAACCAAATTTTAACAAAAAATGGGTCAATTCACTGGATTAAAGGTGTTGGAACTAGCCTCTGTACTGGCAGGCCCAAGCGTAGGTCAATTTTTTGCCGAACTGGGGGCAGATGTGATAAAGGTGGAAAATCTGAACACTCAAGG
>CBQWHS010000463.1:0-4207 GCA_967728665.1 uncultured Chryseosolibacter sp.
GTCTCTCAGATTCAAAACGAAATTCCAATCACGGGATCATTTACAACATCAAGTCCGTGCACCGGATGTAATGAATCATTCCAGAGCATGTTGCAGTATGACGAAAATGTGATCACAAACATTGATAATACCGCAGGGAATGACGCCAATGATGGATTTACGGATTTTCCAGTGACATCAAACACAGAAACATTGACAAATGGTCGCGGGTATCTGATTTATGTGCGCGGAAACATTGCGCCAATATCAACCGCAGGCAACGCCCTATGGGACGTGACAAATCCGATCAACAGCGGCACAATCAGTTTTAATAGTTTTGTGACGTTTACGTCATCGGGTGTAGTGGGAAATGACGGCTGGAACTATGTTGGTAATCCTTATCCCTCAACCATCGATTGGGATGCATCTTCCGGTTGGACAAAAACCGGGATCAACAATGCTGTTTACATGAAAGACTACGCTACAAACCTGATGGCTAGTTACGTGGGTGGTGTTTCTACCAATGGAGCAACGCGTTACATTCCGATGGGTCAGGGATTCATTGTGAAAAGTAATGGCGGACCGACTGATTTTCAGGCAACGGAAAGTGTGAAGTCTCCGGGCTCCACCGCTACGTTTATCAGGGAAGCTTCCGTCCATGATATGATCAGGATCGCGCTTAAAAAAGGTGTAATCAGTGATGAGATAGTGATACGATTTTCCCAGGATGCAACCGAAGGTTTCGACGATGCATTGGACGCATTCAAGTACATGAATAAGCCATTCGTGGATGGTGATTATGCGGATGCTGAAGCTGCGTTGGGTTCCGTCCTTAATTTGTCCTCAATTAGCGGAGGAACACGATGGGCTATCAATGCACTGCCGTCAACAAGCTGTGATGCAAACGTGCCGTTGGAAGTTGCTGATGTTCAACCTGGCACTTACGCGCTTGAATTTTCAGAGTTTGAATCGTTAGATCAATCTCTACAGATTATACTTACCGATACTTACCTTAATGAAGTGATCAATGTGCGTGACAAATCAAGCTACTCGTTTGATGTAAGCGCAGACCCTGCATCATTCGGTGATAAACGATTTAAGATTGCTTTTCAGAAAGGTTCGATCAATTTGGGTTTGAAAGCGATCGGTGGAAGTGTTTGTGGCGATGGTATCAGCGAAGTCAATCTGCTTAGCTCAGAATCGGGAGTTGGCTATTACGCATCATTAGGTGGTAATTCAATCTCAAATGTTGTTCAGGGTAATGGCAATAATCTGAACCTGAATGTTGATGCCTCAAAACTTTCCGCTGGAGAAAATAAGATAATAATTATGGCGGCTCGCGCAGGTTGCGATGCCTCGCCCTTATTGGAAAGTGTTATTATCAATAAGGATCTTATTGCGAAAATAAATACGGTGAAAGCGACCACTGCGTGTCAGCAAGGACCAATCACATTGACTGCGGAAAGTTCGGCTGATAAAGTTGTATTCAATTGGTATGAAGAAGAGACATCTGCAACACCAATTTCAAATGCTCACAGCGCTGACTTTACAACGCCTGTTCTAAATAAGTCGAAGACCTATTATGTTGCTGCGGTTAATGCTTCAGGATGCGAAGGTCCCCGTATACAGGCAAGTGCAACCGTAACTGTTTATGATGAGGTAGTATTGTCTATCGATGGTAATAAGCTGGTCTCATCTTACGCGGAAGGAAACAAGTGGTTTAAAGACGGAGTGCTGATCGAAGGTCAGACCGGCCCCGAGATTATACCTACCGTCACTGGCATGTATGCTGTCGAAGTTACAATCGGCTCATGTAGTTCGCGGACAGCCAGGGAATTCCTTGTGACATCCGTTGAAAGGCCTGGAACTGTTTCCGGATTTACGGTATATCCAAATCCGGTGACGTCACGTGTGACAATTGAGTTGAATTCATCAAACCAGGTTCAGGCAAGTGTGTACAACGCTGTTGGTGTAAAAATCGGCAACACGATAGCATTAAAGAATGAAGGTGGAATCGCCAGAGGCGAATTCGATCTTACAAATCAGCCTGCCGGATTCTACCTCATCCGTGCACAAGATGGTTCCCAGCACTTTACTCAAAAGATTCTTAAGCAATGATAAGAAAACACCTTTCTAAGGCTTTGTTTTTGTCCGCGATCATCGTGACCGCTTTAATATTTGTGGAGTCGATACCGCCCGCATATGGTCAGCCAGACATCTGTCCATCGGGAAATTGTGATGGAGACACTGCTCCGATTACAGGTATTGAGTGGCTTCTTGTCGCTGGCGGAATTTTAGGCGCGAGGAAGGTTCATAAAAATTTTCGTAGCCGATCGTAAAGGTCGAACTTCTCGTTGTGCTTGCAAATCTTGGTATTAACGATATTTCTAAACCCTCACTATGTTCCAGTACTCTGTAATTAAATGGATTTACAACCTTAGCTACCTGCCTCGCTGGGTCATTATCATAATCGACCTCTTTTTTATTGCGTTCTCCACTGTCTTAGGATATCTCCTTCGCTTTAATTTCGACCTTACTGAGATTTCCAACAACCACTTCGTATCAGGCTTGTTGCTATCCGTTGCCTCTGGCCTCGTCTCTATAGTGTTCCTGGGAAGCTACAGAGGGATTGTTCGGTTCACGGGCATCCAGGATGGTGTCCGGATATTCTTCACGGTACTGCTCAATTCCGTTATCATCAGCGCCATTAATCTTTTTTATTTTACTAGCCTCCAGGCTAACTTGATTCCCTATTCGGTTGTCCTGATCGCTTACCTCGCGTCATTTCTCTTCCTTTTCAATTATCGTTTGCTCGTCAAATATATATTTTCATTCTACAAGCGCGGTGTTCTTAAGAATTCAAAGGTCTTGATTTTTGGTTCGGGCCAAACCGGGTTAATTACAAAACACGTTATCGATTCCTCATCCACTTCCAAGGTATATGGCTTTCTTGAAGACGATGATCGGAAAGTGGGAAAGGTAATCAACGGTTCAACAATTTATAAAGCAAGTGCAAAGGAATTAGAATCATTGCTCCTCAATCTGAGCATAGACGAGCTCATTATTACCGTAAAAAATCTTTCCATCCAGAAGAAGAATGAGCTCGTGGATATCTGTTTGCGACATCACGTTAAAATCAGAATTGTCCCGCCTGTTGAGCGTTGGGTTCGGGGTGAACTGAGTCTGAATCAAATTAAGAATGTCAATATCGAAGACCTGCTGGAACGCGATGCAATCAGGCTTGACAATCCATCAATTTTCGAACAACTGCGCGGAAAAAGAATTTGTATAACCGGTGCCGCCGGATCGATCGGATCTGAATTGGTTCGCCAAATCATGCATTACAAACCGGATTCGATTGTACTTATTGACCAGGCGGAATCTCCGCTTTATGAGATCGACCGCGAGATTAAAGCGATGGATTCGCAGGTGAGGATCTATCCATATGTTGCAGACATCTCCAACGAAAAACGCATTGACGCAATTTTGAAAGATCATCGCCCAGGTATGATCTTCCATGCGGCTGCATACAAGCATGTTCCCTTAATGGAAAATAATCCGTCGGAGGCGATCACCTGCAACGTGATTGGAACAAAAATCCTCGCTGACCTTGCTGTTCTGCATGGCGTTGAGAAATTCGTCATGATCTCCACCGACAAGGCTGTGAATCCGACAAACGTAATGGGATGTTCAAAACGGATTGCCGAGATCTATGTTCAATCCTTGAATAATCACCTTGAGAATTCTAACGCTGAAAAATGTACATCGTTTGTGACAACTCGCTTTGGCAATGTGCTTGGCTCGAACGGATCGGTGATCCCCGTGTTCAAAAAACAGATTGACAGTGGCGGACCGATCACCGTGACGCATCCTGAAATTACAAGATACTTCATGACTATTCCAGAAGCTTGTCAGCTTGTGCTTGAGGCTGGCGTCATGGGTAATGGGGGAGAGATATTCATCTTCGATATGGGCGAGTCAGTGAAGATCCTAGACCTGGCAAAGAAGATGGTCTTGTTGAGCGGACTGCAACCAGGAAAAGACATTGATATCGTATTCACAGGCCTTCGCGAAGGGGAGAAGTTATACGAGGAATTGCTCAGTCAACAGGAAAACACCATTCCCACTCACCATGAAAAGATCATGATAGCGAAAGTGCAGGAATACAAATATCAACAGATCAATAACTATATCGAGTTATTCCATGATCTCGCAACAGATCGCAATG
>CBQWHS010000464.1:0-4200 GCA_967728665.1 uncultured Chryseosolibacter sp.
AAAATATGTACTGCTAAAAGAAGAAGTTGATTTTGTTCAATCTTATTATTATTTGCTTCGTATCCGGTTCCAACAGCAACTCAACGTGGAAATCAATTTGCCTTCCGGGATAATGAATACAAAAATTCCACCACTGACATTGCAAATGTTGGTGGAGAATGCAGTAAAGCATAACACTGTCTCCAACGAGAAAAAATTATTTATTTACATCACCGCACAGGATAACACATATTTGAGAGTGATTAACACAAAATCCGGTGCGCTCGATTCTGTAAGTTCGTTCAAGGTTGGCCTGGAAAATATCCGGAAACGCTACGAATTCTTCACCGACAGAAAAGTTGAAGTAAGAGACGAGGAAAAATTTACAGTTTCATTACCAGTCATTCATCCCAAGAATGAAACTATCGAACATAAATTCTCCGCCTGACGATGAAACGATATTTCATACGTAATCCATTATTTCGAATTCTCGCTCCGACGGTCTATGGTGTTCTCGTATACTTATTCGTTCTTCTGATCAACAACAACGTAACGCAGGTCAATGAGCTTTTCAGCAGCCAGGAAGTTTACGTCTGCATCGTGCTTACCTATTTTTCTTTTGAGTCGATACGTTTGATCATCGTTTTGCTGTCGAGGCTGCGGGACACAACTCAAAAATTTTTAATTCCGATTCAGCTTGGCGTGACAACGTTCGTGTCTGTAGGACTCGTACAGGTTTCACTCAGTTCGTACTTTAAATACTTTTTAGGATTTAGCATCAGTGGAACTCAACTTCTGATTTTTGGAATTGTATTCGGCGTCACCGCGTTGCTTTACAACCTTTTGCATTACAGCAATTATTTCCTCCAAAAAGAAAATACATTGAAGCTTAATGCCGAAAAGCAACATCGGGACGTGCTCGAAATGGAAATGTTGGAGTTCAAGAATGACATCAACCCCGATCTATTGTATGAAAGTTTAGAAAATCTAATCGCATTGATGTATCGTGATGTTGAAAAGGCTGAAGATTATATTGATTCGCTGGCAAGTGCTTATCGATACGTTCTTACAAATCGTCATCAGGAGTTGGTTTCCGTGGCAACAGAAACGGAGGCTGCAAAAACATTGATCCGTTTGCTCAATGAGAAATACTTTGGTCAGCTGAAATTTGAGTCGTCACTTGAACCCGATGAACTCCAGGCGATGCTAATTCCAGGCTCTCTTCCTATCATCATCGAAAACATGATTCGTAATACCATCATATCCCGGTTCGAACCGTTTGTGATCCGGTGCTACCTCGAAGATGATTACATTACCATTCAATCGAAGCTCAATGACAAACTCATGTTACATGAAGCCAGTGACGTTGCCATCACCAGATTGCAAAAATCGTATTCACTTTACAGTGATCTACCATTGATCCGGGTGAAAGCTTACCAGGAAAATTATGTAAAATTGCCGGTCATTACCGTGGCACAAGAAATGGGAATCGAATCATGAAGGTACTTATTGTTGAGGATGAAGTGCCAGCAGCGGAAAAACTTGAACGCTATCTGCAAAAATATGATGCCAGCATTCAAGTGCTCGCTCGATTTGATTCTGTGAGTTCATCGGTTGCCTGGCTTAAACAAAATCAAGAAAGCATCGATCTGATCTTCATGGACATCCAGTTGATCGATGGATTGAGTTTTCAAATTTTTCAGCAAATACAGATTCGTAAGCCCGTTATTTTTACAACTGCTTTTAATGAATTTGCATTGGACGCATTCAAAGTAAACAGCATCGATTACTTGCTAAAACCGATCACCTTCACGGACCTTTCGGGCAGTCTAAAAAAACTTGAAAACTTGAGGGCAGAATTTCAAACTGGAACGGAACAACAGGAAAAAATTCAGCAAGCATTTTCATCCATGAAAACCCGCGAATACAAGAACCGGTTCATGGTTAAACTTGGTGAACATATTCGGTCAATTACTACTGATCAGATAAGTTTGTTTTTTGCTGATGGGCGTGATGTGTACTTGGTAACAACGCAAAACCGAAAATTTATTATTGATTATACACTTGAGGGGCTTGAAGACATTCTGGATCCAAAACTTTTCTTTCGATTAAACCGGACATTCATTCTGAATATCAACTCGATCAAAGATGTACTGGTATATTCCAACAGTCGATTGAAGATTACATTGAACCAGGAATTTGATAAAGAAATAATTGTGAGCCGAGAGAAGGTTGGAGAATTTAAAGAATGGTTTGATGGAACACGTCAACCGAGCTAACCGATGCGTTTCGCTTTATAACCCTCTTTGATAAGTATTTGAACTACTTTATCCCGAACATCTCCCTGAATCAAAATTTCTCCGTCTTTCACTGAACCGCCCACTCCACATTTCGACTTCAAAAGTTTGCCCAGTGTCTCCAGGTCATCGCTCGTTCCAATAAAACCAGTCACTAATGTTACCTGTTTTCCGGCGCGGCCACTTTTATCAAGCATAGCGCGCAAATTTTGCTGCTGTGAAGGAAGCGTTTTTGCTTGTTGATTTTGCTGATAGCTGTAGTCGAAACTATTTTCCGTTGAGTAAACAATCCCTTCACGTTTTTTCCAGTCATTCTTCTTACTCATATAGATTGATTTTGCACTACAATTTTACAAAAGAAACCACACAACTGCACTCAATACACCGCTTACAAGGTTGCTGTTAAAACTAAACTCAATGTTTTTTGAAAAAGCAATGGCTAAGGCAGAGGTGACCAGAAGAGCAATCGGAAAAAGGATAATTCCATGATATAGATATGCCAATACGATTTTGTTGTCGCCTGAAATTTCGGAAATCGACATACGTGACGAGAAAATCGCGGTGTAGACGACTCTATAATTTTGAAGCCTATTCAGCTGAACAAATTGCTCCGGATAAATTTTAATTCCTTTGCCTGATTGAGTGCGGAGGCGAACATAAGCCACTCCACCCCGTCGGTCATGCGTTATCGTCTCACCGACAATTGTTTCATCCACTTGTTCATAGGGAAGCACATAATCCAAAAATATGCTCATCGAAAAAATTAGTCCTATCCGGCTAAGCCAACGAACATACTTGAAGTAGTCCATCATTAGCTGAATCGCTTCGGGGATTTTTGGCGCCGATGGCTTCTGTGGGCGCTTTCTCCTGTAAGCAGGATCGCGATGAGCAGATTGTTGAGGCTCTGTTAAAACCTCCGCAAGAGGATTTTGTAAGCGTTGGTCGTACAACTGCTTCTTCAATGGATCACTCAGAACATCATAGGCCTCATTGATTTCTTTGAAAATTATTTCCGCAGTGGGATCAGGATTTCTGTCGGGGTGAAACTTCAGCGCAAGCTGTCGAAAGGAACGCTTGATCTCGTCCGCGCTCGCATTGTGTGAAACATTTAAGAGAGAATAATAATTTTTCACGCGAAAAATATAAAGCCCCTTTCGGGGCCTAATACCAAGTTGATTCTATATTCTTACTTGCGTTGCTTCGTCACAAAGGTCAACACCGGGCGTCTTGAATGAGACACAACATCTTCAGCTATGCTGCCTGCCAACACGTGCGCGAATCCAGTTCTTCCGTGCGTTGCCATTCCGATCAGATCAGCATTGATACTATCCGCGAAATAAACAATTCCTTCTTCTTCGGTAAGATCATTGAAAACATTGATCGTATAATTTTTCAATTGTAACTTTTTTGCAAAGTCGCTCATGTATTTCTTCACCGTTGCATCGCGTTGAAAATTTCCGGGGGTGTTGATGCGGACAAGATGGATGGTCGAATCATAAATTTGCTGAGTCCGGCGGATGATGCGGGAAAACACTTCTTCGTCCTGGCTCATTGCCGTTGCGTACACAATGTTTTTGAAATCTGTTGTAGACGGCTTCTTATGCACAGTCAACACCGGGCAGTTCGATTGACGCACAACTTTCTCGGTATTTGAACCGATGATCATATCCTCCAGGCGTGTTGTTCCGGCGGTTCCCATCACAACCAAGTCAACTTTGTGATCGGTAATGATTGTGTTCATGCCGTGAAACGGTGCGCCTACACGCAGCTCTTGTTTCACTTTCACTCCGTTTGCTTTCAAGTCTTCTACTGTCTTAAGCATTGACTTTTTCCCTTTCTCAATCAGACGCATCGTAAAGATTTTGTCTTCCCAATCATCAGCACGGGTTGCAACCTGGCCTTCAATATTAAATGAGCCTGCAGA
>CBQWHS010000465.1:0-4199 GCA_967728665.1 uncultured Chryseosolibacter sp.
CCTATCTGTTGTCATCTATAAATTGAAGCTACTGTCTGGTTAAATCACCTCTCAATGTTAATCTAGTCCGCTCCTTTTGGGAACAGAGAAAATCATCAATTGCATCTAATATTATGTTATGCTTATCAAGGTGATTGATCAATTCTAGTTGTTTCACGAAATTTCTGTAGCCTGCCTCATCAATTTTGGCTTTTGCTATTTGGCCCTTAACAATTGACTTTGCCAGTATCACGATTCGATCGTCAGTTTCCCTTGTTACAATCTTGTTTAACCTTTCGTTGAAATCCTTCTTAGAAATAACTGGAGCCGACCCTGACTCTAATTGTTGTAAAATATTTTCATGAAGCCAACCCCTTAAGGACTCAATTACATTATCCTTTATTTGGTCAGACAAGTGAAGCTTTTCGGCTATTTCCTCATTTCGCTTTTCAAATGTGTTCCCATTAACGACCTGAATTTGTCGGATCACTTTTTTTAAAATGTCTTCATCTGCCAATACTTTCGCTACATATTCTTTTATTGTCTCTGAAGGATTAGAACCAATCGACCGTAAGACGTCGATTGCTTTCTTCAATTCAACGTCGGAATTTGCATTGGCTAGTTTATTGATTACCAATTGCTCATTCAGCTCAACGTTTGTTACACAAATCAGTTTAGTTTTGTCAATGCTTAGTTGGCCGTTTTTGACGGCACTGCACCAAATATCTAAAGTGTTCCAAAGGTCTTTGCTTCTATTTCCAAATGTTTGTCCAGAACTTTGAATTGTATTTTTAGCCTGCTCTCGATACGAAACGTTTCGATATGCATCAATAATAGCCAAATCGTCAACCAGTTCGATGGAAACAAACTCCTTAGTGTTACATCCACAGAGAATAACAAGCGCTCTATCGGGTTGGAATAAATAACCAGCCATTTGGCCTGCTGCAGTGTGGGACGTTTCTACCATGTGCTTATAGTTGATAGATGTCCTTCGCTTTCTTCCAATTCTTTTTCAAGATCGGTTGCTTCACACTTGTTTCTCCATTTGAAGGTTCTCCGGAAAAATGACAAAACTTTTCGGGGTAATCTGCGTCGCCGTACTCATTCCACTTTTTATATGCTTCTAGACTTAATGGCTTTTCAATATTGAATGCTATCGGAACACCAGTCCTAATACAGAACCCTTGGCCATTCTTGGCATTCGCTGAACTGTTGGCTTCTTGTTTTTTCTTAGGCTCTGCCTTTTCTACCGTTACGATAAGTTCATCACTTATGCGAATTAGTCTTTGCACTTCCTCATATAAGTCTTTATATAATGCGGTATCTGTTTCCTTATCAATGTAAACTCCCATTTCGTTATTGTTGACCTGCGAAAATTCGTATAGATTCATTGACGTAATAATTGCTTCCCTCTCGTTTAAATAGCATTTGGCATGAAGGTCCTTGCAGAAACTAGACCGAATGCTTTGCATGGATTTCAGCCAATTATTTTCCTCTGGCTGTAAGTCATTTTTCCCATACACCACTCGAATGTCAATTTTCATTCTGTTCTTATCTTCGAGTGATTGCTTTATTCTTTCATTGATTTTCAAAAAAGGACTAATCAAAACCAGTCGTTCATTTGCTCTGTTAATGAGCTGCTGTAAATGATAAGAAACACCAGTGGTGTCGAGAAACTTAGCCATATTTTAAGGTTTATTAATAAATGATCGAACTCCGATAGCGGCTGTTCTAATTATCTAGATTTTGGATTCCTAGTGGGCTAGTGATCGAGTGGATCGGGTGGGTCAGGGAATCAATACTAAAGTAAATAATTTCCGGTCAAGCGGCAATAACTCCACCAGAGGATGTTATCAAAATCTAAAATGCTTTCCTTACTCTCAGCCCGATCTCAAAAGCACTCACCTCATATCGAGAACGATGTGAGGTGAGTGGCCACGATCATTGCTCCCCATGTTGTCAGGTCTTGCAGCATGTTGTCGCAGCCAGTTCCTCCGAAATTTGTTTGTAGGCAATTAAATCTTGCATTCATAAAAAAAGTGTTGTAGTCTTTTTTCACGTTGCCTACTGACAAAAACGTTCCCTGTTTGTAGGCAAACGTTTCTATCAAATAGCGCTCAGTTGTCGTTGGAGTAGACCACGCGACAAATGCTTTTCTGCGCACGGTAAGTCCGTCTGGCCGCGTAACGGGAGCGAGGTAAGTGAAAGCGGGGTCGGGCATCCACGTTGTAGCAGGATTATAAAAGCTTCCTTCAAAATTTACAGAATGCTGTTGCATCTCCACAGGGGTTAAATTTCGTGCAACTACCACCCGCGTTTCATAGCGGTTGGTGGAATCAAACACACGAATTGTGTTCCCGGTAACCTGGTATTGCATGTCTGCCGGAATAACAATCACAGCACCTGAAGTTACATCCTGGTAGATGTCAAAAAATATTTTCGATTTGTCGATGGCCTGGGGAAATGTGCTTAAGATCTGGTGCAGTCCGTTAAGGTCATCCGTTGCGCTTGATGTGGCCAGGTCTGCCAGAGACCGAGTGCGAAGTTTTGTAAACGTTAATCCTGCAACCGAGATGGTTTCAATTTCGCCCGGGGAAATCACGTCTGCAGAAAAATATGACGTGGATTGTATTGCTGATCCAGTGAAATTCTCTGTCGAGTTCATCAGTGCTGATATGTGACTGGCAGGTATTGCCCAACTTATTGAGTACGCTCCGTTTTCAAGTCCGCCATCACCTACACCGATCACCTCACCTGAGCCATTGAACACCGGGCATCCGGAGAATCCAGGCAACAGCGGATTGTCCTGCAGCTTATGAATAACGAGATCAATACTTGGGCATCCGGTGTTTTGAATTTCCTGCAGATTTTTTGATGGCAGTACGTTGCCGATTTTTTGAGAAGCGCTCATGGATAGTCTTCGTTGATCCATGCTCACTGCGTCGAGGTAGAACCCAAGTGCTGTGAGCTGTTGATTGATCGATGCCTGCCCGGACGCGAGTGGCAAGGGATTTACACTGAGGGGTGAAGAAATTCTAATCAACGCAAGGTCTGCACGTTTGAGAACTTTAATTACTGTACCTGACCGTTCCACCATATCATTTTCGTATCGCACGATAACACTTGTTGCTCCTGCAACCACATGATAGGCGGTGACGGCAATGTCTTGTGAAGAATGAATAAATCCTGACGCAATTTTTTGTCTGCCGTTAGGCAAGATCACTTTAATTTTCACAACCGATCTGCCCAATGTGGTGATCTGGCCCGCTGTTAGGTATTGTCCTTGTGCGAATGATATCCGCATGAAAAGGAAAATAATGATGATCGAAATTTTCGTGAGTGTCTTCATTTCTCTTGCAATAAAAGGTTAAGGGTGGCTTGTAAGATTGCTTGTTGATCGCGCTCGTCTTTCACATTTCGGCTTAGTGTGTCTGCAAAGGCTTCATATTTTCCCTGCCTGGCCCGGAAGCCATTCAGTTGTTCCTCCACAGACGGAAAATTGGAGCGTTGCAATTCTTTGAACGCATTGTAAGTAGCTTCCGCATTGAAAAGCACTGTATTCTCTGCCTCTCTCAACCGGCTTGGGTTGATGTTTTGCTCACCAGGCGCGCTGATCCCGTATTGTCGGAATAAAAATATTTTTTTTGCTTCTGCTTCGGTGAAGCCAACATCGCGAATATCTTCCATTATTTTTTTAGGTGATGGTGATAAAACATTGTTGGCCCTTAGATAAATGGACAGAAGAACTGCAATGACGCAGCTGAAACTAAAGGCACTTACTATGATGAGTTGACCACGTGATGGAGTTGATTGTTCCGAAGGGGGCTTCAATCCAAAGTATGCAGCAAGCAACGAAGTGAGTGCTGCGAGAACTACACCTACTACTTCGGATATAGAAAGTCCAATGCATGTTCCAATGAGAATGCCGAGGCCAATGCCGCTGAGCAATGCGATGTTATCTTGTTTCATGTTTACATAATGAATTTGTCAGCCGTTCACACCACGAAAATTTTAAACTCAGGTCTGTTGTGCGACCTTAAGATAAAGTGCGGTGAATTTGTGAAATGATTGAAGGCAGAAACGTCTTCGTTCAATCATTTTTGATTCCGAGTGGGCTGGTGATCGAGTGGATCAGGTGGGGCAAGGAATCATTACTAATGTAACTAAAATCCGGCCAAGCGGCAATACGCGACAATGGTCAAATTTCGATGAAGAGATTT
>CBQWHS010000466.1:0-4197 GCA_967728665.1 uncultured Chryseosolibacter sp.
TAATGGTTCAAGGTAAGAAGAGTGTTGCGTACAACATTTTCTACGATGCCATCAGCCAGGTTGAAAAGAAAACGACCGAAAGTGGACTTGAAGTTTGGAAACGTGCAATGAATAACCTGATGCCTTCAGTGGAAGTAAAAAGCCGCAGAGTGGGTGGCGCTACATTCCAGGTGCCTGTTGAAATCAGACCCGAAAGAAGAGTCAACCTCAGCATTAAATGGTTGATCGATTATTCCCGGATGCGTGGCGAAAAAACGATGATGGATAAACTGGCTGCGGAAATCGTAGCAGCTTCCAAAGGTGAAGGCGCAGCAATGAAGAAGAAAGATGACACTCACAGAATGGCAGAGGCGAATAAGGCGTTCTCACATTTCAGATTTTAATTACGATTTATAGTAATGGCAAGAGATTTAAGATTTACCAGGAACATTGGAATCGCGGCTCACATTGATGCCGGTAAGACGACAACAACAGAACGGATTCTTTATTATTCCGGAGTAAACCATAAGATTGGTGAAGTGCACGAAGGTGCAGCTACCATGGACTGGATGGAGCAAGAGCAGGAGAGGGGAATCACTATTACTTCTGCAGCTACAACAGTAGAATGGAAATATCGCAATCAGGATTATCACATCAACATTATTGACACTCCAGGTCACGTGGATTTTACTGTTGAAGTAAACCGCTCGCTTCGCGTGTTGGATGGTCTGGTATTCCTCTTCAGTTCTGTGGATGGTGTTGAGCCACAATCAGAAACTAACTGGCGTCTTGCTGACAATTACAAAGTTGCCCGTATCGGTTTTGTGAATAAAATGGACCGTGCAGGTGCTGATTTCCTTGGTGTTTGCAAACAAGTAAAAGAAAGATTAGGCAGCAACGCAGTAGCGTTACAGTTGCCGATAGGTGCAGAAGAAAACTTCAAAGGTGTTGTTGACTTGGTTAACAACCGTGGAATCGTTTGGAACGAGCATGATAAAGGAATGACTTTCTCAGAAGTTCCGATTCCCGAAGATATGAAAGCAGATGTAGCAGAATACAGAGAAAAACTTCTCGAAGCTGTTGCTGATTATGATGAAACATTGATGGAGAAATTCTTCAATGATCCGAGCTCGATTACTGAAAAAGAAATACTAACAGCACTCCGCAAGGCAACGATCGACATGAAGATTGTTCCTATGGTTTGTGGTTCTTCCTTCAAAAACAAAGGTGTTCAAACCATGCTGGATTATGTGATGGAACTTCTTCCTTCACCGATGGACAAGGATATTATCATTGGAACTGATCCTGACACTGATAAAGAAGTCATGATCAAGCCTGATGAAAAGGAACCATTTGTTGCTCTTGCATTCAAGATTGCAACGGATCCGTTCGTTGGTCGTCTTTGTTTCATCCGCGCTTACTCAGGTGCACTTGATTCAGGTTCGTATGTTTATAACACACGTTCCGAAAATAAAGAACGGATCTCTCGTGTATTTCAAATGCACGCTAACAAACAAAATCAGATTGACAGACTGGCTGCCGGCGATATCGGTGCAGTAGTTGGTTTCAAAGACATTAAGACTGGAGATACACTATGCGATGAAAAACGCAAAGTAGTATTGGAGTCAATGGTGTTCCCTGAGCCAGTAATCGGATATGCTATCGAACCTAAGAAACAAGCTGATGCTGATAAATTAGGAATGGCGATTGGCAAACTGGTTGAAGAAGATCCTACACTTCGTGTAAATTCAGATCAGGAAACTGGTCAAACTATCCTTCGCGGGATGGGTGAATTGCACCTTGAGATCATCATCGATCGTTTGAGAAGAGAATTTAAAGTTGAGATCAACCAGGGTGCTCCTCAGGTTGCTTATAAAGAAGCGATTACAAAGTCTGTAGAACATAAAGAAGTTTATAAGAAGCAGACAGGGGGTCGTGGTAAATTTGCTGATATCGTATTCGAACTTTCTCCACGTGAAGATGTTGAAAAAGGTAAGGAAGGTCTTGAGTTCGTGAATGATATTGTTGGTGGTGTTATTCCTCGCGAATTTATTCCTGCTATTCAGAAAGGATTTCAATCAGCAATGGTTAATGGTCCGCTTGCAGGTTATCCAATTGATAACATGAAAGTGAGATTGTTCCATGGTTCTTACCATGATGTTGACTCGGATGCATTGTCATTTGAATTGGCTGCACGCTTAGGATTCAAGGAAGCTGCGAAGAAAGCTGCTCCTCAATTGCTTGAGCCGATCATGTCTGTTGAAGTACTTTCTCCGGACGAATATACTGGTTCTGTAACCGGTGATTTGAATAGAAGAAGGGGTTTGATGAAAGGTATGGACACAAGAGCCGGTGCTCAGGTTATTAAGGCTGACGTTCCTTTATCGGAATTGTTTGGTTATGTAACTGATTTGCGTACCATCACATCGGGCCGCGCTTCGGCTTCATTAACGTTCTCTCATTATTCTCCTGTTCCAAGAAACTTGGCTGAGAAAGTGATTGAAGAAGTAAAAGGTGCTGCAGTTTCTAAATAAGGAACTTGTGAGAAAGATTTACAGTATTTTAAAAAATAGGATTTAGACGATCTCCTGAAAAAACGAACATGAACCAAAAAATCAGAATCAAACTCAAATCTTACGACCACAACCTGGTTGACAAATCATCTGAAAAGATTGTAAGAGCAGTGAAGGCAACCGGTGCTGTCGTAAGCGGTCCGATTCCTCTTCCGACTGAAAAGGAAAAGTTTACCGTACTTCGTTCACCACACGTGAATAAGAAGTCTCGCGAACAATTTCAACTATGCACCTACAAGCGTCTGGTTGACATCTACAGCAACAGTGCAAAAACTGTTGATGCATTGATGAAGCTTGAATTGCCAAGCGGGGTTGATGTTGAGATCAAAGTATAGTGATCACACTTTTGAAAATATTCAAAGCCATTCGGAACACGGATGGCTTTTTTATTTTCCTTACTTTTCCGGATTGCCTTTTAGAAATTGCGAATAATCATCAGGCGTGTCAAGGTCAATTTCGCCACCAGAAAACAATACAGTAGCTAACGCATCGCGATTTTGTTCAATGATTTTTTTTGCTCCTTGCGAGTCAGCGAGGGACTCCATCGTAGGAAAAAGTTCCGCTGAAAAAAATGCAGGGACACCTTCAGTGTTGTCATATTTCGAAGCAATAATCTTTTTCTTCGACTGAAAATGTTTGTCGATAAGGTCAATAAGGTGGGAATGTGTAAGCAATGGCTGATCGCATACCAAAACTATCACCCCTCGCAGATCGCGGATTTTGTTTTTCAAATATGCTAGCCCAGCTTTCAATGAACTTCCCATGCCCGTTTGCCAATGAGCATTGATTACAATATCGACTTGAAGATTTTGAATGATTGATTGGTGAACTTCTGCGTTTGCACCAAGTACGACAACAGTGTTGGCGATGCCGGTGATTTGAGCTGTAACGACAGTCTGATGAAGAAGATATTCACCATTAATCTTTAATAACTGTTTTGATGTGCCCATCCGCGAGGATGATCCTGCAGCAAGAATAACGATTCCCGTTTTGGATTTTAGTTCGGAAATTGACTGAGCACTTTTCATTCCATGGGTGATGCAGCCAAAAAATCTTTTTCGCTAATCGTCTTGTGCTCCGATGAATCAGTATCGACCAGGATTTTCCAAGTGCCATTTTCTTTTGTCAATACAACGTGAAATCTTCCGTAAAAACTTTTTGAAGTTCCATTCGCTTCAATCGAAGTGGTTTTGTAAATCCCGACTTCAACCGCTTGATCTGCATTTGCAATTCGCTCTGTAAATCTTAATTCAAGTTCCCGTTTCGAGCCACTTGATTTTCCACGATCATCACCGATTTTTTGATTTTTGTAATACTCGTCCCAATTCCAAACGATTTTTGAATCTCGCGGGGAGCGAACAACATCTTTGGAGTGAACAGACATGAATGCTTCTGTATTCCTTTCATTAAAAGAACTAATAAATGGTTTCCATACTTGATCATTAATTTCTTGTTGAACGCTTTGCGCTGGAGCACGCTGATTGAAAATCAACAAAACTAAAATGACATGTTTCATATTAATTTGCAACGGAACGATCCTGGGGACTCGCCAGATAAACTTGCTTGAACACCTGATCACTTTTTAGATCGCGATCGTGGATTGGCCCATTTTTGTATTTGAGAAATCCCCCGCTTCTGTTAGAAA
>CBQWHS010000467.1:0-4191 GCA_967728665.1 uncultured Chryseosolibacter sp.
ACACTGAAGTTCCTGGAATGCCAGTCCATATTTCTCTGTAGATTTTTCCTGCGCCTGCGCAAGTTGTTTTGTCCACGCTAAAGAAAATGCTCTGGCTTGTGCCAGCGCTCAAGTTGTCGCTAGCTTCAACAAGCAACTGATATGAACCTGGTTGAACATTGTTCCACTGATATTCATAGGGTGGACTTGAAAATGTTGCCAGTGTTGTTGTGGTGCTTCCATAGAGAACAACGAACTTCACGGACTTTACGCCGTCCGGGTCAGTAACATTTGCCGCGATGTTTATTGATGCCGGTGAGGAGAAATCCTGATTCGGTTGCGGATTGGTAATTGTTATTGCAGGCGCATCATTAGTTACCGGAAGCATTGGTATTAATCTGTTTCCAGGTATTGGGAGCTCCAATGTTCCATCCGGAAGTTGCCATCCCACAGAAATAAAATCATTACCACTACCTTCCTTGTGTCGCGCTTCAACATAATATTTTCGACCTGCCTGCAGCGTGATCAGACCGGATTTTTGAGATGTATATTTATCGTAATTCCTAAACGGAGTTGCACCATAAACCCATGCGATCAATTGTTTGTTTGCTTCGGTGTCGTCAGTACTCAGGTACAATTCGCTGTAATCATCGCTCGAAATCCAGAGCGTATAGTTTCCAGATTGAGGAACACAAAGCCAGCCGCGCATTCTGCTTGCGTAGCTATTTGAATAGTATTGCTCAGTCTCAAAGGTGTTGTAATAATTTCCACCACCGTTGGGTTTGGTTGAAAAATCAAAAAGCCTCACATCAGTTCCCGGAGCATTTACCCAAATTTCCCTGTACATATTTCCAGTGCCGCTGCACGGAGGTGAAACGATGACGGACTGGAAATCTGATTTGGTAAAACCTTCGTTGTCAGTCGCCTTGGCTTCGATGGTATAATTTCCGGCTGAAACATTCTGCCATTGGTAGGTATACGGAGAGGTTAAATCTTCACCGAGCAATGTTCCTCCAGAATAAAACGAGACTTTTGTAACTGATCCACCATAATCCCAAGCTGAAGCTGCAATGTTGATTGTGGCGGGAGCAATAAAGGTCGCGTTGTCAGATGGTTGCGTAATATAGACTGTTGGTGGATTGTTTCTCTTGAATGGAGTAAGTCTGATCCCAGCAATAGGTCGTTCGAGTGTGCCGTTGGGAAGTTTCCATCCTACGGAAAGATGATCGGCTCCTGTTGCTTCCTTGTGTAATGCCTCGATATAGTATTTATTTCCTTTCACAAGTGGAATTGCTGCGGACTGCTGTGACGGATATTTATTCCATTCGTTATAATTAGTCCATTTGCTCGAAGCTATCAATTTCTTATTTGCCGGATCATCATCTGTGCTTAACCAAAGTTCGCTGTTATCATCGCTGGAAATATAAAACACGTAATTTCCATTTTCAGGAACGCAGACATAACCTCTCACGCGTGCTCCATAATTGTCGCCATTGTTTTGAGGTGTTGAAAAATTAGGTAAAACCCCGATTGAATTTGGTTGAGTCGTTACCGGTATTGATGAGATCGAGTAGCCGGTAATATTGAGCCATTTCTCACGTTCAATAAACCCCGCAGTTTCACATACCGAAGGAACAACTGTTTTCGATGGATCGTAATACCAGAGTGTCAGCTGATTGGAAATTATTCTTGTAAAATAAACGCTGCCATTAGCTGCTGTAATGTTTGAAGAGTTGGTAAGAGGAACGTTATAGATATCCTGGACTGGTTGTGTCGTACCGGTTGCGAGGTCAGCTTGCCAAAGGTGAGAATTTCCATCTTGGCCGTTATCATAATAAGCGTCAACATCGTCAATAAAAAAAGCCCGACCGTTCGCGTATGTCAGATCAATAATGTCAGCTGTCGCGCCATGGTATCGAGAGAATTGATGCACCTCGGAAATGGTTGTGCCATCGAATTTTTTGATTGGTGTATTGAATCCTTGCGATGCACCATAAAAGACAAGATATGATCCTGCGTTAACCATTGCCATTGCTCCGCCATCTATTGTAAGAAGCTGCAGATGTTGCGTTCCTGCTGTAGTGCCATCGCTGACAGAGAGGTATGTATAACTTGGATCACCGATGTCGTGAAAGAAATAGAGCTTGCCATTGAATGCAGTCAGGTGATAAAAGTCATTATAGAAATAGCCATCAGTATATTGGATAACCATTGTGGTTCCTTCTGGCGTTCCATCACTTTTCCAAAGTTCCGCATATCGGTTTCCCCAATCATCGCCTTCATAACTTCTGGTGAAGAACATGACGGTGCCGACACTTGTCAAACTTCGGAACCCTGACGTGTTGTAGTAGTCCGTATCATCGAGATCAACGCTCATAACGGTAGCGGCTGTTGTACCATCACTTCTCCAGAGATCTGGTACTGGTGTTCCTGCGTTAGCAAAGAAATATAATAAGTCATTATGAATGATCAGATTTCCAACGAAGCCGTTGGCCGATCCTGGATTGATGTCCTTCAACAACGTGGCGTTATACGATGCATCCATCTTCCACAACTCAATTCCAGTAGCCGTGGCGTTGATTTTTAGAAACAACTGCGAATGATACGCAAGCAAAGGAGTAATTTGTGGCTGAGTTAGCAATTGAACTGTGTTCGCGGCCGTCCCATCACTTCTCCACAAACTTTGTGCAGAGCCGTTCTGGGTTACAAAGAAGAAAGTTGATCCCAGTGTGATGTTGTGGATCGAGAGAATCGGTTGACCAGTTTCCTTTACCAATATCGGAACGGAAGGCGAGCTTGCTTTGAACAGGCTGTCTCCAGCGGAATAGTATAAACTTCCATTCACCTCGACGTAATTTTTACTGGCATTCGAAATTTGAGACACCATTGTCGGTTGACTTCGTGCTGTGCTACAAATTGTGAGAAGTAAAATGCACAAACCGATGCGCATTTTTTGTCTACTCAAACCATGAAGAGAGGTCACTGACCTTAGTAGTTGTTTTTTCATATTATTAAATTATTGGTAGCGATTAATGAAAATGACGCAAGAGGCCTTGCGAGGAAGAGGGTACTTGACGTTATGCTCATTGTTAGAGAGTAGAAATCGTTTGAGATGGACAAAAGAAGTGCCGATGTAATCAACTTGATATTTGCCTACATTCTTTATGTGCTGAAAATTTCAATGAGTTCAAACCGATACAACTCGGGAGTATGCCGTGCGCAACCGACTTTAAAACTCGCGGCAAGATTTGCGAAATGAAATACAAAATCAGACGGCATATAAAACCGTGTAAACAATCCAACTATAAATCGTCAATATTTTTCACGAAGTCTTATTCTCCGGATGGGAGCATACATCGATATGCAAATAATGTAATAAGGTAGAATGTATTTTTGTCCTGTATTACTAAGATCAATAAGGTGATGAATCGATTGAAGATATGTCTCGTTGATCTTCTGATATTGAGTCGAAAAATTCAAGCATGTGCTGAAGAATGCATGTGCATATTGCATAGGTTAGCCTGACTGGAGGCATCACAGGAAGATTTGCGCAAGTTGATATTAATTGATATTCGACGGTGCTACATTAGCAAACTATTTTAGCCTGATTGCGACATCAAAACATGGAAAGCACTATTGTTATTGCTCTGGCCTGAAGGCAACGGCTTCAATTTCAACAAGGTAATCGGGATTGGCCAAGGCTGCGACAACAATTCCAGAAATCACTGGAGGGTTCTTTAGTTTTTTTAAAAACCCTTGTGCTCCTTCAAAACCTTTTCGTACATCCTGACCTTGGACAATATAAATTGTCAACTTAAATAAGTCGTCTAGTCTTGCACCACTTGCTGTGAGTGCGATCTCAATGTTCTTTAAAACATATTCTGTTTGTAATGCAATGTCGCCTTTACCAACTATTTTGAGTTCACTGGTAATTGCATTTTGGCCGCCGATATATATTGTACTTCCAGTTCCTCTGGTGACAGCGACTTGTGAGAAAGCCGGATTTTTCGAGAGACCATCCGGGTTTATAAAATCGATATTTGCGTTCATGGTTCGTTGTTTGGATCTTATTTTGCAAAGGCTGTTTGCCTTCAAATTTCAATTGTCTACTTCCCGGTAAAATCATGTGCCCGGCGGATAAATCGATGCAGCAGGTAAGCGGTGCATTATCATTTCGGCAAAATATTTTTTCTTCCAATACAGATTTAAAAA
>CBQWHS010000468.1:0-4185 GCA_967728665.1 uncultured Chryseosolibacter sp.
ATGGGTCGCGCAGGTCTTATTAGCTCCGGTGGTGAATCGAAAGGTGAAAGTGATATGGCGGATGCGGTGAAAACTGCCGTAATTAATAAACGTGCTGGTGGCATGGGATTGATCTCGGGAAGAAAAGCTTTCCAACGTCCGATGAAAGATGGTGTTGGTATCCTCAATGCTATTCAGGATGTTTATCTTGATAAGGCAATTGATGTTGCTTAGAGAATTTAGTTTTTAGTTTCCATATTATGATTTGTGATTTTTGATCGTCCTGATCTTAAATCACAAATCTGAATCTAAAATTTATTTATGTCTTGGTTTAAACGCAGTGATAAAGGTATTCTGACACCGACAGAGGCGAAGCGTGAAGTTCCAGATGGATTGTGGTTCAAGTCGCCTGCGGGTAAAATTGTTCATACACGAGAATTAAAAAACAATGCTTACGTTGTTCCTGAAGAAGAGTTCCACGTACGAATTGGTTCAGCAGAATATTTTGAAGTCTTATTCGATAACAATCAATTCACAGAGCTTGATGCCGAAATGGAGTCAGCGGATCCATTGAATTTCAAAGACACGAAACCATATCCAAAGCGGATCAAAGAAACTCAGGCAAAAGTAGATTTGAAAGATGCTGTTCGCACTGCCTATGGCAAAATGAGTGGCGTTGATATTACCATTGCCTGTATGGATTTCAGTTTTATCGGTGGTTCAATGGGCTCAGTTGTTGGGGAGAAGATCGCACGCGCGATGGACCACAGCTTGAAAAACAAAAAACCATTTCTGATGATCTCTCGCTCCGGTGGTGCGCGAATGATGGAAGCAGGTTTGTCGTTGATGCAAATGGCAAAAACGTCTGCGAAAATAGCACTGCTTGATCAAGCGAAAATTCCTTACGTTTCTTTGCTTACCGATCCTACAACGGGAGGAGTAACAGCTTCATATGCAATGCTTGGTGATTTCAATATTGCCGAACCTGGCGCGTTAATTGGCTTCGCAGGTCCTCGCGTAATCCGCGAAACCATTGGAAAAGATTTACCGAAAGGATTTCAGAGCGCAGAGTTTGTACTTGAACACGGATTTCTCGATTTCATTGTTGATCGGAGAAATCTCAAGAGTCGACTTGCTACGTTGCTGAAAATGCTTCAGAATTAATATTTATTTACGGAGCCCGGCTTCCGCGATCACAGTAAGCAACGCAAACTGGATTGCTTTGTGGCCGTCTATATCCATCCACCATTCCTGGAGTGAATGTGCTTTACCACCTTTACCACCAATGCCAATTGTCACCGATGGAATTCCTTTTGAAATTGGAATGTTTGCGTTGGTAGAACTCACTGCCAACCTTGGCTTGCCGACAAAAACCGATGCAGCGGCCATGGTGCGTTGAACCAGGGGTGTACTCTCCGTTTGTGTTCCACTCGGACGATCACCAATTTTTGTTATCTCCACGGTGAGATTCGGTCCTGATCTTTTAATTTTATTTTGCTCCGCTAATGCTTTCTCGATGGATTGTTTGAAGATGGTTTCAATTTCTTTTAATCTTTCCGGACTTTCTGATCGCATGTCGACTTCCATCCACGACTCAAAGGGAATCGCGTTGATGGAAGTTCCGCCACCGATTCGACCAACATTATAACTTGTTCTGATTCCAGTTTTTGTGAATTCGTCTGCGTCCAATGTGAAGTAATGAATCGCCGCGCCCAACGCATGTTGTGGATTTGCTAAACCAAAAGCTCCCCACGAGTGGCCACCCGGACCGTTGAACGTTACACGATATCGGTATGAGCCAAGTCCATTGGAAATGATTCCTCCGATGTCCGATCCATCGATGGAAATGAACGAGCGAATTTTTAAGTTGTCATTCTTAAATAGATATTTCATTCCTCGTAAATCACCAAGCCCCTCTTCTCCAACAGAACCAACAAACAAAATATCAGATTGCGTAGTAATGTTGTTTGTATTGATCGCACGCAGAACGCTTAACAACATCACAAGTCCACGTGTGTCGTCACTGATCCCTGGAGCTTTTAATGTGTCGCCCATCGTTTTGACTTTTACATCTGTGCCTTCGGGAAACACGGTGTCGAGATGTGCATCAAGAACGATTCGCTTTGAATGATCTCTTCCTTTTTTCAGGGCCAAAACATTTCCTTCGCTATCAATCCAGACAGAGTCAGCACCTGCATCCTTGATCATTTTTGAAAATTGAAGGGCCCGAACTGTTTCTTTAAATGGTGGCGAGGGAATTTCTGTGAGTAAAATCAACTCCTCACGGTTTCTTTTGCTTTCGTTTTTAATAGAGGAAAATGCAGCCTGAATTTTTTTGTCTTTTAGAATCGCATCCATTTCTTTTTTGAATGTTGATTGAATTGTTCCCGGCAAACCCGGATCCTCATCTTGCGCAAACGAAGAAATGGAAACAAATAAGACGGAGGCAATGAACCAGTTTTTCATTAATGATGGATTTTAAAAAACTAAGATAGTCATCGAGTTTGTTCGAAACAGCCTTTGAATATAAATTCGTCAATAACAATTAAAGTTCTCAAAACCAGTGAGGCGTGCCCGAGAATCTTTGGGCGTTTTTTCCGGATTGGCATCGATTGTAAATCCGGTCGAATGCTCCGAAGCAAATAATTTTATTTTGGGAATTTTTTTAAGTCGATTTGTGAAAACACCTTAGTCACTTCAGACAGTTGAAGCTCAGTGCCTGAGATCGTAAGAAAATAACGATCATATAAACCGAGAATTAGTTTTGATTCATGAGCTTTTGTATTGGCGGACTCCCATCCAGTAGCATCGACTAAGTCAACCGGTCGATAAATCAGTGTATCTGATTCGATTGGTTTTGCGTTTGCCTGATTTCGCATAGCCTCTTGAAACATAATAGGCGCATCTACATAATCAAAAAGCAAAATACGAAGTTGCTTTTTCCCAGAGACGAAATTCCGCTCGCAAAGAGCATACGTGACCGTTCCGACTTTCATTTGCGAACTTCTTGAAACTCCTTTCAAAGAATAGCCTTGCAACTTGGTTGGAAGGAGCTTATTGATTTTTTGCGCTGATAAAACTTCAGGAGGTTGCGCACTTAACGAAAGTGACGAGAGAAAAAATCCGATGATCGCGAGCAGGCGCAAGTTAAATGAATCGATATTCTTTTACTGTGTCAATAAAACATTTCACATTGTCAACTTCCGTGTCTGGATAGAGTCCGTGACCAAGGTTTGCAATGTGTTTCGAAGGGCCGAAGGCCTTCAACATTTTAATCGTCTCTGACTTCACTTGCCTGAGATCGCCATACAATGCGCAAGGATCCAAATTTCCTTGAAGCGTTTTGGCCGGAATCATTTTGCGAGACTCAGCGATATCCATGTTCCAGTCTAAACCAACCACATCGCAATTGATGTTGTTCATTTTTTCACGTGTGAAGAATGCACCTTTGGCAAACACGGTTTTCGGAACGTCATTTATCGCATCACAGATTTGCGAAATGTATCGAAGAGCAAATTCATCATATTGTGCTGGACTTAAAACCCCAGCCCATGAGTCGAAGATTTGAATGATATCAGCGCCAGCTTTAACCTGTCCTTTAAGATAGTTTATCGTGCTGGTGGTGATGAGTTGAAGAAGTTGATGCGACAACTCAGGTTCTGAGTACAGCATTTTCTTCGCCTTGCTAAAGGTCTTGCTTCCTCGACCTTCAATCATGTATGAGAATATTGTCCACGGTGCGCCCGCGAACCCGATGAGTGGAACTCTGCCGTTCAATTCTTTTTTTGTGAGCGTTAGCGCATCAAGTACATATTGTAAATCATCAGCCGTGGCAGCGCGTAAATTGTTAAGATCTTTCTTTGACGAAATTGTTTTCGGAAAAACGGGACCTTTCGTTTCCTCCATCTCATAGTTAAGTCCCATCGCCTCAGGAATCACGAGGATATCGGAGAAGATAATGGCCGCATCTACATCAAGAATGTCAACAGGTTGTATGGTAACTTCAGTTGCAAGCTCGGGTGTTTTTACTAATTTTTTAAAATCTTTGGCAAGCTCACGAACCTTCCTGTACTCAGGCAAAATTCTTCCCGCCTGGCGCATCAACCAAACTGGAGTTCGTTCTGTTTTCTCGCCTTTTGCAGCACGCAACAGCAAATCGTTTTTTAATTCCATGCGGCAAAGATGTGACAAAAAGAAAATAACTGC
>CBQWHS010000469.1:0-4175 GCA_967728665.1 uncultured Chryseosolibacter sp.
CACCAAGGCAAAATTCTTCTTAGCAAGGGATACGGGTTTAGCAATATGAGTTCGAGGTCTGAGAATACAGCTGAGACTGGCTTTCCTATTTTGTCAATGACAAAAACATTTACAGCCACAGTGGCTTTTCGAAGCCGGTTGGTGTTGTGTTACATCTGATACCACTGCCTGTGTTGGTGTTCTTCACCAACACAACTACAAACGCTGAATCCGTTAAGACGGTCATTCATTCAGTATTGAATGTCAATCGTTAGTTTTGCGTTATGCGAATGGCGCGGAGACTTATTGATGTATTCGTAAGCTTCCCCTGATTAGCTATACTCGAATATAATAATTGTCATCGTAAACCCCTGGTTGGAATATCTGCCAACGGAAAAACCACCGGCATCTAGGCACCATTGATTAACATTTTTGCCAGCGCCTTGCTTATTTGCAAACCGCTATGTAACTGAAAATAGGAGTAAGCAGGAGAGGGATTTACCTCGAAACAATACCATTCATCATCAGATGTGCGCATCAGATCAATGCCGGAAAAATGAAGGCCTAACGCCGAAGTAACGCTGACGCATTTTTGGGATATGTCTGCAGGCAATTGATCGATCATCATGGTGTTTTTTCCATAGCGGTAATCCAAACTATCGGAGTCAATGCGAACGGTGTATACGTCATCGCCAATAACATGCGCTCGATAATTAATTCCGGGCACTACTTTTTGAAACAGCGTAGGACACCAGCTAACATCTTCCAGGTGCTCAAGGTGTGAATGTGAGACCTGCCTGACGATGCTTCTTATACCACTAATTGACTTGTAGATACAGTCAACGTTTTCTTTAATGAACTGATTGGCTTTGACCGGTTCGTTTGTAATAAACGTGAACGGAATTTTCAATCCTGCCTCTTTGATGACTGACAATTGGTAAGGCTTCGAATTATTTGAAGCGGACGGTTCTGATTTATTTACGATCAATGCGTCCGATGCATCGATACAAGCCATAAATTGGTTTTCAAAACCGATCGCAGCAAGCACAAATGGGTCATCTTCAGCTGCGCCATTTCTTTCAGGATAATCCATAAAATTATAAGGACGCGCATACACCGCTGTTACTTCTGAAAAGTCGATTGCTAAGTTATTGGAGTGAATGAAAATCCCAGGGGGTCCGGCTTGGCTATAGGTATATTCAATCGTAGACCTGAATATATCCCGGTGGTTGAGGAAACGATAGTCTGCTTTGGCGAGATCGAGCTCAGCGCGCAGAAGGCTAATGGGACTATCTTCCGAAATGCCATAAAGTAAGATCATTGTTATTTTGTTAAAAGTAATTCAGTATCGCTTCTCTGTAAGTCGGGATTGTGATATCCGGAACACTGTTGATATCTAACAGATTGACACGCTCGTTATCAACTGTAGAAAAATAACACGTGAGGTATGGCAAAGAAAATTCTCCAGCCAGCAGTGCTACATACTTATGCGCTATTTCATTCATATCACTTTCCATAATCTTGCCATTGATAATTGTGCAGGAAAAAGTCTTAGAATGTTTGCCCAAGCTGGGATATTTATGCTTTCCGTTTTTTATAATAAATGGCTCGACTGGAATATTTAACCGATGTGCAATCTTAGCCCATTCAATTTTTTGAAGTGTTAACCCACTGAAGCTTCTCCGGCTTGGTGGATTTATTTTTTTGCACTTCAATTCCGATAGAAAAAAACTGACAAAGGCATTTACTTCAGAGCATACATAGTCTCTGTCTGCCGGGTCGATATAATAAAATTCCATTGGTGAAAAGCATGGCACCGTTGCGATCACTCCACTAATCTTGTTAGCGTCTATTTCACGCCCACTGAACGTCAAAGAGGATGATGCAAAACCATTTACGAGAACACCTGCTTTAAAGGATTCGTTAAAATCAGAAGCAGTAATCAATGAAAGCGCACCTGCCGGACACGAGTTTGTCCACGCAGGCGCAGCTTCATTACCGATATTGCTAACCAGGAGAATCAATTTGACAATAATCAGCCTGCTTTACCAGTTCCCTTTGATATCTCTTTTCCAACATTGGGTCTATCCGCTGTTTTTATGAAAGATTGCCCCATCATTTTTACGGTAGCTTCCAACGATGAAATCTTGTCGATAAGCGTCTGGATTTTCAGTTTTTCTCCTGGATCCCAAACATCTCGTCCCCACGGGTCGCCTTCTCTTATCAGCTTCGGATCTTTTATCTCCGGCACTTGTTTAACAGGTGTGTCAACAATGACAGGTTTGTCAATCAACCATTCTTTGTGCTCCTTAAATTCTTTGATGTGCTCTTTAAGTTCTTTGAAGAATTGTTTGACAATATTCCCGTAGAATGCAAATGCATAGGTATTGGAATTTTTGGCAACGGCTAGCGCGTGGTTTGTCTGACTGACACCATCGACAATTTCCCATTTTTTGAAATACATATTACTTGGCGAAATATGCCCTAATGCCGTAATGGTTTCATTGCTTGCCTGTGTGTTTACCCAACCTAGAACATTTCCAGAATTGGTCAATGACCCATCAGCATCCGGACTCACGGTCACAAAATCGTCGTTGCAAAATTCGCCAGTCTCGATGTTGAATGCATCGATGACGGCTCCATTTGCTCCGCCGGGTCCAGTGCCTCCCGCGGGAACGTACACATTCAAAACAACGATATCGACAGCACCCACAGTACCTGCACAAGGAGACATTATATTGGTAGATAGCTGGCCTCCTTCAATCAGTCCAGTCACACTTTGAAACGCAAACCGGTAGCCTGCAATGCAAGGCAAAGCCGCTGGTGAAGTAGGATACGGAGCAATAAAAGGTGTTCCGGTGACATATGTATTTGGTGGTTGTTGCATGTAACATGCGATAGCACCGAGTCCTGGGGGAAACGCTCCGGGAACTGGCAACCTCGGTTGCCGACTGCGACCTGAGCCCGTAATGTACTGGAGATGTTTTATCGTTGCCTGCGGCATAATGATGTTGATTTAAATTTTTGTCTACTCTTTTTCGGATTTTCGACAATGCTCCGTTTTTATTTATGAGTTGAATGACTTGAATGAATGGTTTAATCGGTTGAGATTAATTTTTAATTCGCGGTCATCCGAAAAAACTTTTTGAACCGGGGTTTTAAATTCAATACAGGAAGGTCATTGCTTCCACTTAAGAAATCAACGTGCATGAATCGATTTTACGGAAATGAGGTATTTTACAATCCTGTTTCCGGACTAATTCATTGACCATGCCTGTGAGGTGAGCGAAACAGATTGTCGCCAAATTTCAAACAGATAGCACACATTCATGAAAAAGTGCGGTCAAACATTTACAAACGGAGACAAAACATTTCATATAAGCCTCCATTTTGGAAAAAATCTCTCTCAAACATTTCACATAAGCCTCCATTTGGAAAAAATCTCTCTCAGACTTTTCACATAAGCCTCCATTCACGAAAAAACTCTTACAAACTTTTCGTTTTGCTCTCCATACACGGCAAATATTCACCCATACAAAATATTATTCTGCAAAACTTTTCGTGAGGCGCTCCAAACTTTTCATTTTCCTTCCCAAACATCCCGGAGTGACTTCAAATTTTTTGTGAGGCGATCCAAAACCGGCGGGAAATCTTAATATGGTTTACGTCAATACCACCGTTGAGACCGGTAAAAGCGAAAATCATCGGAATAGTTTTCAAAAGTTACCGATGACTTGACCCATTGGGACAAATTTAAGAGCTAATATTTCCTTTCGAAGCCGGCGTCGGTGTTGTGTTACGTCTGATACCACTGCCCGTTGGTGTTCTTCACCAACACGCCTACAAACGCTGAATCCGCTAAGACGGTCATTCATTCAGTATTGAATGTCAATCGTTAGTTTTGCGTTATGCGAATGGCAAAAGAACCGGCTAACTTTTTTACGGCAACGTGCCTTGAGTGGAAACCTGTACTTGAAGACACCAGGTTCAAACAAATATTCATATATAGCTTGCAATTTGGGAGCGGCAGCGGATGAGAAGGAATCATGTATAGAATAATTAGCGCGAAAAAAGGGGAAAGAAAATGAAAGGTGTTATTAGCTACGTTACGTTTATCATTTTGGCAATCCTGTATTGGCCCGCAAAGGGGCAAGTGCAAAATCCTGACTCAGTTATTCTAAAAAGGTTGGATGATT
>CBQWHS010000470.1:0-4174 GCA_967728665.1 uncultured Chryseosolibacter sp.
CAAAATGATGGATCTAAATTCTCACGAATAAAAACACCCACAGATTCTCAAGTTGGCTGGTGGAGCAGTATTACATCTGGTGATTTTGACAAAGATGGTGACACCGATTATGTTGTTGGCAATCTTGGCTGGAATAATAATTACCAAATGTCAAAAGAATGTCCGTTGCGTGTTTATGCAAAAGATTTTGATAACAACAACAGCATCGATGCAGTGCTCGCGTGTTACGCTCGCGTCTCCATGAATTCGCCTGAAAAGAAATTATATCCGATTCACTTTTGGGACGAACTCAATACACAGAGTCCGAAGTTCAGAAATAAATATTCACGCTATCGTCAATATAGTAAGGCAACAATCGACCAGGTGCTAACACCCGAGGACATGAAAGACGCCCTGGTGCTGGAAGCAAATAATATGTCGTCAAGTTATTTTGAAAATTTAGGGGGCGGACAATTTAAACTTGACACGCTGCCGACTCCGGTGCAGTTCGCGCCGGTGCGAGGAATGGTTACAGATGATGTAAACAATGATGGAAATCTAGATATCGTAATCGTTGGCAACGATTATGGGAACGAAGTTTTCGCAGGTCGCTATGATGCTATGACCGGAATAGTTCTTGCTGGAAACGGGAAAGGTAAGTTCAATCTGATCCCCTCCGGGGAGAGTGGTTTTTATGTTCCTGGCGATGCGAAATCACTTGCAAAAGTCATCACTCCGAAAAGCAACTTATTTGTCGCCACCCAAAATCGTGATTCAGTTCGCGTTTTTTCCAATGAATTAATTCAATCGCGTTTCAATCCTCAGCCTTTGGATCAATGGGCGCAAATGACATTTAGTGATGGCTCAAAACAAAGAATAGAATTTTATTACGGATCGGGATATTTATCGCAATCCACCCGGAGCATAATTATTCCGAAGGGAGTAACCGATATGGTCGTGTATGATTCAAAGGGAGTATCACGAAAGGAGATTGTAACAAATCAATAATTGATGTTTTGCGAATCAGAAATCCGGACTGAAAGTAAGCTCAATAATTTTTACTTTCCTTTTCTGATTCGTTAAAACGTTGACCTTATACTTTGCTTCTTGAAATAATTTTTCACTACATATCCCTTCCACATCCACAGCCCGGTCAGCACGATTATAGGAAAGAAGACAAAACGGATCGCGGTCACGGCTTGAGGAATCTCTGAAACAGGCCCATAGATCAGACCTACAACCGGAATGCTGAGGATGATGTGGATCCAGCGTATTAATTTTCGTTCTGTGGAGGCGGTCATTCTACTTTAGTAAGACTCATTTCAAAGAACTTTGACCAGGTGCTTCCGTCAGCAGAATATTCGCCAATTTCATTCCACGTTTGCTTTGTTGGATCAATTTGAATCGAGTATCGTGTTTTTCCACGACCTGGAATATCAAAGCCCCATTGAAAAGAATTTTCACCAGTGGAGTTGAGCCAGGCATCTGTACTGCGTCCATCTTTAAGATAGGATTTGAATTTGTATTGATTTGACGTTACATCATAAGAGAGCACTGCGAGCGCGTGGTGGACAACTAAGTCTTCATTCGTACTGGATTTACCGAGGCCTTCTATTAGCAGGATAGTTCCATCGAGCTTTGACTCTATTTTTTCAGTAACGTTGGATTTTTTGGCTTCGCCAGCACCCATCTTCATGGAACCTTCTCCTTTCCATTTGCCGACCCAATTAGTAAAAAGTCTCATCTTTTCTTTATTGGGCGACTCTGATGTCTGTGCGATCAGGCTTCCACACCACAATGACGTAAAGGCGCAGAGCGCAATTAATATTGCTTTCATAAATCGATTAAATTTTGTTTATATATTGTTTCAATGTGTTTACATACTCTTCGAATGCCGCAATTCCTTTCTTCGTTACTTTGCAGGTTGTCAAAGGCTTCTTGCCTTTAAATGATTTTTCAATCGCGATGTAGCCTGCTTCTGAAAGTTTATCAAGTTGAACGCTAAGGTTTCCAGCGGTGCTGTTTGTTTTTTCTTTCAAGTATGTAAACTCGGCGCGCTCTACACTCATCAGCAACGACATAACTCCCAATCGAAGTTGAGAATGCAACAACGGATCTAGGTCTTTAAGCATTAATTGATCTTCCTTTCAACAAATAGCCAGGAATCAAATAGCCGAATAATATTGCGACAGCACCGACCAATGGTTGATAATTCATCGGCATCAGGAAGCCCAAAATACCAGCCAGCCAAAACATAACACCTCCAATCATCAAAGGCTTGAAACGAATTATTACGCCCGACAAAAAAGTTGGAATAGTACTGATGATCAGTATTAATGGATTGAGTTGAAAATTCAATTTAGATCCAAAGGCAACAATTGTGAAAATACATACACCGAATGTGATCCATAAGTAGCCATTGATGGAATCAAGATGTGAACGTACACCTTGCTTTTTTCCCTGGCGGAAACCGCGATACAGCGAAATGATCCATGCTGGAATTGTGATCGCCCAAACAGCATATGGATATTTGTATTCAAGATTCGTCAATACAAACATTCCAAGGTTTGCCAACAGCACAACCCATCCCCACAACAAAAAATAAAAAGAGTTTTGTTGCACATTTCCTTTAGCGGTATTGATCATTTCGGTAATGATGCCGAGGCTTTGCTGTGCGCTCAAATTTTCTGTTTTCGAATTCATATATGCGAAGTAACGAAATTTTTATAAACTAGTTTATAAAATAAACTAAAACTATGTAAATACTTTGTATTAATCTGATTATCAATAATATAAAAAATATGCGCCTGCTGTAAGATGTTATTGTCGTGATATTGTTAACATTGATATGACTCAAAGTTTGAGATCATCCATCATCCATTATATTTTCACTGACATTAGCACAAATTGATAAGCTTCAACCGCTCAACACCATGATCAACAAATCTACAATCCTAATAATTTTTTCTTTGTTGACTGTCTCATACTCATATGCGCAGTCCATTACCGATCAAGATAAGATTAAGCGTCTCAAGGCGGAGGTGATTGCAGAAATCGAAAAGCAATCCGTCCTTGCCCAACAGATCAATGATGTGCTCTTCAGTTTTTCCGAACTTGGTTTCCAGGAATATGAGACAAAAAAATATCTCACTTCACTGTTAGCAAAAAATGGATTCACGATCCAGGATGGCATCGCGAATGTGCCTACTGCATGGACTGCTACCTGGGGAAATGGCAAACCAATTATCGCGTTGGGGTCGGACGTGGACTGCATTCCCAAGGCTTCACAAAAACCTGGGGTTGCGTACTCCGATCCAATTATCGAAGGAGCCCCTGGTCACGGTGAAGGACATAATTCAGGTCAGGCTCTGAATATTGTTACGGCGATCGTAATGAAAAAAATCATGGAGCGGGAAAAAATTCCGGGAACGCTAATGTTGTGGCCGGGCGTAGCTGAAGAATTGCTCGGCACAAAAGCATTCTACGTTCGCGAAGGATATTTTAAAAATGTTGACGCTTGTATCTTTACTCACGTTTACAATAATCTCGCGGTTGGTTATGGTGATGGAGGTTACACAGGTATTGTATCGGTTAAGTTCACATTTGAAGGACAAGCCGCGCATGCAGCGGGCGCACCATGGCGTGGAAGAAGCGCGCTCGATGCGGTGGAGCTTATGAACATCGGATGGAATTTTAGACGTGAGCATCTTGAATTAACGCAACGGTCGCATTATGTTATTTCAGATGGAGGTGATCAACCCAATGTTGTCCCGTCAAAGGCAACGGTGTGGTATTATTTTCGAGAACGTACTTACCCTGCAGTAAAAAAACTATTTGACCTTGGCGTGAAAATGGCGGAAGGTGCAGCGATGATGACCGACACAAAATTCACCTATGAAATTGTTGGATCGGCATGGCCCGGACATTTCAATAAGCCAATGGCGGCAGCGATGTATGAAAATATAAAGCAAGTTGGTTTGCCAACGTGGAGTGCAGATGATCAACTTCTGGCCAAGGCAACGCAGATTGAAATGAAAGCATTAAAAATTGAAGGACTTGCCACCAAGCTTGACTCGATCGGCCTCCCTGCCGAAGTTAAACCCCTGATGATGGGCGGTCACTCGCTCATGACTATGGCGGGAGGATCGGATGACATTGCAGATATTTCCTGGAGTGTTCCAACGGTGGTGCTTCG
>CBQWHS010000471.1:0-4172 GCA_967728665.1 uncultured Chryseosolibacter sp.
GATCAATCGAAGAAATTTATGGCAACACCAGTTTCTTTTCGTTCTTTGAAGGAGGGGCACTGCCCTCCACTGCAGCTGCAATGACGCTGGCAATGAGTATCCGTTTGACACGTAACTGGATGCGCAGCAAACACAGGCAGCAAGAATTAGAAAAAGAAAAACTGGATACTGAATTGAAGTTTTTGAAATCACAGATGAATCCGCACTTCTTGTTCAATACGATCAACTCCATTTTTGTATTGATTCATAAAAATCCGAAGATGGCTTCGGAGTCACTGGCTAAATTTTCAGATTTACTGCGTTATCAATTATACGAGTGTAATGAACATCAAATTCTTTTGAGCCAGGAATTGAGTTACGTTCACAACTTTATTGAATTACAAAAACTGCGACAGGATCACGATCATGTAGATGTGAAAATAAATATGAAGGAATATATTACTGGAGACCTGATGATTGCTCCATTTGTATTGATTCCTTTCATCGAAAATGCATTCAAGCACGTATCCAGGCGAACTGATCATAGCAATTGGATCACGATGGATATTTATTTTATAGAAAAACAATTGTTCTTTAAAATAGCAAATAGTGTTTCAGCCACGCATCATGCTTCTACGGAAGCTGTAAAGTACAGCGGCATTGGATTGAAAAACGTGAAGCGAAGACTGGATTTGATTTATCCAGACAAGCATCAATTGATCATCGGGCAAGATGCAGATCATTATGAAGTGCAACTGCAATTGACTTTATTGGTGGGCAAAAATATTTCTGAGCAACTGGTTTCTGCATAACTAACAAAATTCATGATGTTAAAATGTGTAACAATTGATGATGAACCGCTGGCCCGCGAATGCATCGTTAACTACATCAATGAAGTGGAGTTTCTGCAATCGGTAGGTACTGGCAACAATCCGATTGAACTGACTAAGATTTTAGATCAACACCCAGTTGATCTGATTTTCCTTGACATTCAGATGCCCATGATCAATGGCATTGAGTTTTTGAAGATGACTACTAGTCGGCCTATGGTCATTATCACAACAGCATACCCGAGTTACGCGTTGGAAAGTTTTCAGTTCGATGTTATGGACTACCTTGTAAAGCCAATTACGTTCGATCGATTTTTCAAAGCCGTGAGTAAAGCGAAAGATTATCATCAACTGGTGTCCAAATCACAGGCCACAGATACGGTGAAAACTCCCGCCGAAGATTACTTTTTCATTAAATGCGAATACAAGTACGAGAAGATCTATTTTGAAGACATTCTATATGTGCAAGGATTAGAAAACTATGTGACTATCCACACACGCAAGGGAAAGTATGTGACGTTACTCTATTTGAAAAATGTGGAAGACAATCTTAATCCCCAATTATTTATCCGTGTGCACAAATCGTTCATCGTTTCTATTTCGCGAATTGATGCCATTGAAAACAACGATATCATTATTCAGTCTACGCGCATACCGATCAGTCGCAACTATCGCGATGATGTGATCGAGCGTGTAATCAGCAAGAGTCTCTGGAAAACTCATAATAAGGCTTGACGCGCAATCACTTTTGCGGTGCGACCTTTGTAATGTCGCTCGCTAACAAAATAGTCAGCTGGATTTTAAATCCGAATTATCTGAGTTCGACATTACAAATGTCAAATAGAGAGGTGAAGTCAGAATCAGATTCCCTGGATGATAGTTATTGGCTCTGGGTATTCGCTTTCGACAAAGGAAGAATGGCGATTGATATAGTTTATCTCAGCTTGCTCCTCTCCTTTCTTGATCTTGATTTTGTAAAGGCCTTCTTTCTGGTTATCAAAGTCAATTAGAACTTTGCGTTCATGAACTACCTGCGACAAAATCAACTCACCGTTTTCGCTGTAAATTTCAAGGCTTGCCCCCACGAACTCGCGCGGGAGTTTTAAGTGTACAACACTCATGCGAACGGAAAGAACGTGTACCGGATGGCCCTCCCTGATTCCGTTGCTAAACGCCATCGTTGTGACGATCATCATGCTGAGTAAAAATGCAATTTTTTTCATGGCTTATTCTTTCTATGGGTATAGGAAGAACAGTGCCAGGGCCCTCTAACATTGAAATCAGCCCAATTTACGGGTTTGTAATAGCATCATTAGTTCCATTTTGAGAAATATTCTCAAAATGTTAACAAAAACCCATAAATAGAACTGTGTGCCACTTTAAAAATGGGTGCTGATTGGTCTTTCTAAAAACGCTTCAAGTCGTCCGCCTCATCACGACAACATCTTTAATGCGTCAGCGAAAATTGATGTACAAATTCAAATAGAATCAACCTCTGTGTTTGGAGGTTCTTGTGTGAGAATTAAGTTCAAAGAACTACGTTGCAAGTTCAATCGTGATATTGAATTGATAAATCATTTAAAAAAGATTTAATTTCAAACTTTTCAAATTCTATGAACCTCAATCTAAACGTTCAAAAAGAAAATACCTACGATGCAATTGTAGTGGGCACCGGAGTCAGTGGAGGATGGGCCGCCAAAGAGTTAACCGAAAAGGGATTAAAGACATTGGTGCTCGAACGTGGCCGGAATGTGCGACACGTTGCAGACTACCCAACGATGGCTAAAGATCCGTGGGAATTTAAAAACGGAGGACGTTTGACTCCCGAGGATATCAAACTTATGCCAATTCAGTCGCGCACGGGATGGATTGGCCAGGCAACCAAACATTGGTGGGTAAATGATCTTGAAAATCCATACAATGAGATAAAACCTTTCGATTGGATACGCGGCTACCATGAAGGTGGACGATCGATCATGTGGGGCAAGCAAGTTTACCGCTTGTCCGATCTTGATTTTGAAGCCAATGCTAAAGAAGGGATCGGAGTAGATTGGCCTATCCGTTATAAAGATCTCGCACCCTGGTATGATCATGTCGAATCTTACATTGGTGTGAGTGGACGCGAGGAAGGTCTACCGCATCTTCCGGACGGAAAATTTCTTCCGCCGATGGATTTGAATTGTGTCGAGGAAGTATTTCGGGATAAGGTTGGCGAAAAATTCGGAAGGAAAATTACGATCGGCCGAGTGGCTCATCTCACTGCAGCATTGCCGCATGATCCCACTCGTGGAATTTGCCAGTCCAGAAATATGTGCGATCGTGGTTGTCCATATGGTGCGTATTTTAGTAGCAACGCATCTACTCTTCCAGCTGCGGCAAAAACTGGCAACATGACATTGCGCCCCCATTCAATTGTTCATTCCGTTATTTACGATGAGAAAAAAGGCAAGGCAGTTGGTGTCAGAGTTCTGGATTCTGAAACAAAGGAAGAAACAGAATTCTTTGCAAAAATCATTTTCCTGAATGCGTCAACACTCGGCAGCACATTCATTTTGTTGAATTCTATTTCAAACAGGTTTCCAAATGGAATGGGAAATCAAAGTGATCAATTGGGTCGTAACCTGATGGACCATCAATATCGAGTTGGTGCTGAAGCAGATGTCGCAGGCTTTGAGGACAGCTACTATGTTGGAAGAAGGCCAAATGGAATTTATATTCCCCGGTTTAGAAATGTAGGCAACGACAAACGCACCGATTACCTGCGAGGCTTTGGTTACCAGGGAAGTGCCAGTCGTGAGGGATGGATGCGCGGTGTGCAAGAGATGGCATTTGGAGCGGATTTAAAAAATGCGTTGACTTCTCCGGGAGCCTGGACAATAGGAATTACCGGATTCGGAGAATGCCTCCCTTATGCTGACAATAAAGTGTCGATAAGCAAAGAGAAGAAAGATGCTTATGGTTTGCCCATACTTGATGTCGATGCCGAATGGAAGGAGAATGAGAAAGTAATGCGCAAAGACATTAAAGAAAGCGCAGCTGAAATGTTGGAAGCTTCCGGGTTCAAAAACGTGAAAATGTATGACCACAAAAACAATTTTGGGTTAGGCATTCATGAGATGGGAACAGCGCGCATGGGACGCGATCCGAAGACATCTGTGTTAAATAAATGGAATCAAGTACATGAAGTTCCCAATGTATTCGTTACCGATGGTGCAGCGATGACATCTTCTGCATGTCAAAACCCATCGTTGACTTACATGGCGTTAACGGCGCGTGCTGCTAACCACGCCGCTGAAGAATTAAAAAAGGGAAACCTCTAACGATTAATTGAATCAGGAATGAAACGAAGAGAAGTTTTACAAC
>CBQWHS010000472.1:0-4165 GCA_967728665.1 uncultured Chryseosolibacter sp.
CTCAGTGAACTCAAAGGGGATTTGAATAAAGCAAAAATGACAGCAGCGATTTTGCTGACCATGCCCGGCACGCCGTACATATATTATGGTGAGGAAATCGGAATGATCGGCGATAAGCTTAGCACCTATGCTGATCAGTTTGGCCCCGATGCTTTTGTTCGAGAACCTTTTGTATGGGGCGAAGATAAGATGGATAAAATGCAAACTACATGGGAAGTGTCTCAATACAGTACAGATAAAACGGTCGTTCCTTTTAGCAAGCAACAAAGTGATCCAACGTCACTTTATAATTTTTATAAAAAATTAATAAACTATCGCAACTCAAGCGATGCCTTAACCTATGGAGACATCGATGATTCTGGAATTGCTGCAGATGAAATTGTAAGCTTCATTCGCAAAAAGGACAATAGTGAGGTGCTTGTACTGCACAATGTTTCTGATGTTGAAGTGACGGTTTCATTGTCAGACAAATTGAACAATTTTAATGAAATTGATTTTGATACAATGGGAGGCAAAGTGGCAATTCAAAACGGAGAGATCAAAGTGCCGGCCTATAGTACTATAATTATTAAACAAGACTAAATATTCGTATTGGTAATGGACCAAATTCGGGGACAATCAAGAGTCATTATTGAAAACGTGCAGCCGCAGATTGACGGAGGACGTTATGCGGCAAAATGCGTAGTAGGAGAAACCATTACAGTGACAGCTGATATTTTTGGTGACGGCCATGATCATATTCGCGCTGCATTACTTTACAAAAAAGCGGAAGACAGCACGTGGATTCGCAAAGCGTTTACGCCAAGCTGGAACGATAGCTGGTATGCTTCATTCAAAGCTGGAGAGAAGGGAATATATTTGTTCACACTCGAAGCGTGGGTTGATCACCTGGAAACATGGTACGATGGCTTTAAGAAAAAAGCCGCAGCTAAAGTTGATGTGCACGTGGAATTGATGGAAGGGGCGATCATGTTGAAAAAATTATCCGACCCGTCACTTGAACCTGCGATCAACAAGCTCGAGGACAAAAGCAAATACAACGAAGCGGTTAGTTTTGTACTCAGTCCTGAATTCGAGCATATCGTTCATCATCATCCGCTAAAAGAATTTGAAACAAAGTTTTCAAAAGAATTAGAGGTAGTTGTTGAATTTAAGAAAGCAAACTTCAGCACTTGGTATGAATTGTTTCCGCGCTCGGCTTCCCTTGAAGGCAAACACGGCACATTCAAAGATGTCATAAAACTATTGCCACGTGTTTCAGCAATGGGTTTTGATGTCCTGTACATGCCGCCGATTCATCCCATTGGAAAAATTAATCGCAAAGGAAAAAACAACAACGTTCGATCACAACCCGGCGAACCAGGATCTCCTTGGGCGATCGGCAATGATGAAGGTGGACACAAGGCAATTCATGCCGAGTTGGGAACCCTCGATGATTATAAACATTTGATTCATGAAGCGAAGAAATTAGGAATCGACATTGCCATGGATGTTGCATTTCAATGTGCACCCGATCATCCTTATGTAAAAGAAAATCCCCAATGGTTTCGTCAGCGTCCCGATGGCACAATTCAGTATGCTGAAAATCCTCCAAAGAAATACCAGGATATTTACCCATTCAATTTTGAAACAGACGATTGGGAAAATCTGTGGAAAGAATTGCTGTCGGTATTTTTATATTGGATAGAAAACGGTGTGAAAATTTTCCGCGTCGACAATCCACACACTAAACCAATTCCATTTTGGGAATGGTTGATCGCGGAAGTAAACAAGAAGCATGAAGATATCATATTCCTATCAGAGGCGTTTACAAAGCCGAAGTTGATGTCGTCTCTCGGAAAGAGCGGCTACACCCAATCGTACACGTATTTCACTTGGCGTGTCAGCAAAGGTGAAATTATGGAATACATGAATGAATTAGTGAACACGCAATCGCGTTATTACTTCCGTCCGAATTTTTGGCCAAACACACCGGACATTCTTCCGTTCCATCTGCAACACCAGGCCGAAAACATCTTTATTATTCGATTGGCTTTAGCCGCAACGTTGTCTTCTAATTATGGTATATACGGACCTCCGTACGAGTTTGCTGAAAATATTCCGGTTGAAGGAAGAGAAGAATATTTTGATTCGGAGAAGTACGAAATAAAAAAGTATGATTGGAAGCGCACAAATCGTCTTACTGACATCATCACGATCCTGAACAAAGCGCGGAAGGAACATGCTGCCCTTCAGTCTACATGGAATATTCAGTTCTGCAACATAGAGAATTCAAATTTGCTTGCGTATGTCAAGGCAACAAATGATCTGTCAAGTGTGTTTTTGATCATTGTAAATCTCGATCCTCATAACAAGCAGTGGGGATATCTCCAGGTTCCAAAGGAAAAACTGAGGTTGGGCGATCACATCAACCTGAAATTGCATGACTTGATGACCGATGAACATTATACATGGACACAGGAATGGAATTATACAGAGATCGATCCCTATAAAATGCCTTTTCATTTGTTTAAATTGGAAATTCACGAATCAAACATGTAGATGAGCAACCCTGGAAAAAGTACTGAATCCCTCTGGTTCAAAGATGCCATTATCTATGAGTTGCATGTTCGTGCATTTAATGACAGCAATGGCGATGGTATTGGAGATTTTCAAGGCCTGATTCAGAAGCTTGACTACCTGGAGGATTTAGGAATAAATACAATTTGGCTGTTACCGTTTTATCCATCGCCCCTAAAAGATGATGGCTTCGATGTGACAGACTATTACGATGTTCATCCGGATTACGGTGATCTTTCGGACTTTAAGCAATTTTTAAAGGAAGCGCATCGGAGAAATATCCGCGTGATAACCGAGTTGATTCTGAATCACACGTCCGATCAACATCCATGGTTTAAGAAAGCAAAACGATCTAAGTCTGGTTCTCGGCCAAGGGAATATTATGTGTGGAGTGACACGCCGGATAAATACAAAGAGGCTCGCGTTATATTTTCCGATGAAGAATCTACAAATTGGACTTACGACCCTGAAGCCAGGGCTTACTACTGGCACCGGTATTATCGTCATCAACCGGAATTGAATTTTGAGAATGCCGAAGTCCAACTCGAAATGATAAAGGTGGTTGACTTCTGGATGAAAATGGGCGTTGATGGTTTTCGACTTCCATCCGTCACGTTTTTGTTTGAAGAAGAGGGAACAAGCTGTGAAAATTTGCCACAGACTCACGCGTTTCTCAAACGACTTCGGGCACACATCGACAAGCATTACAAGAACAGAATACTTATCGCGGAAGCAAACTTGTGGCCTGAAGATGCAGCAACATATTTTGGTGAAGGCGAAGAGTGTCACATGAACTTTCATTATCCGCTGATGCCCCGTTTGTTTCTTGCTCTGCGCACGGAAGACAGTTATCCCATTGTCGACATCATGGATCAAACTCCGGAGACGCCCGAAAACAGTCAGTGGGCTTTATTCCTTCGAAACCATGATGAGATGGGATTGGAGATGGTGACAGAAGAAGAAAAAGACTATCTCTTCAAAGCTTATGCGAACGACCCCAACACTAAATTTAACATTGGTATTCGCAGAAGGTTGGCACCGCTTTTAAATAATGATAGAAGAAAAATCGAACTTCTTCATACGATATTATTTTCACTACCAGGATCGCCTGTGTTGTATTATGGTGACGAGATCGGCATGGGAGACAATGTTTATCTCGGCGACCGATTTGGTGTGCGGACCCCAATGCAATGGAGCATGAATGTGAACGCGGGTTTTTCCAATGCCAATCCTCAGCGATTATTTCTTCCAATAATTACTGATCCCATTTATCGTCATGAATCGGTAAACGCGGCAACTCAGGAAGAGAATCCATCATCACTCTTATGGTGGCTTAAAAATGTTATCGCGATGAGAAAGCGTCTGAACATTTTCGGGCGTGGCGATATAAAATTTATCGAGAGTTCAAATGCGAAAGTGCTGGCGTTTGCACGATCTTATGAAAAGCAACGGATCATTGTTGTGGCAAATCTTTCTCAATTTTCACAAGCTGCGACACTTAATCTGGCAGAATATAAAGACTCTGATATCACAGAAGTGTTCAGTCAGAATCGCTTCATGCCGGTGGAAGAGGCTAACTATAACATTACCATTGGACCTTATGGAT
>CBQWHS010000473.1:0-4160 GCA_967728665.1 uncultured Chryseosolibacter sp.
AAATTATGCAACGAATGATGCGATTGCCGCCAAAACTGTCAGGGCGGCAAAAAATAATAACTGGCGACTATTGATTTCCGTTTCCATGTTATGAATGTCCGGGTGTATAGGCAGTAATAAAATCAATAACGATTAAGTGGTGCGTTTGGGTACGTAACTGATTATATAAACAAGTAACTGTGTTGTCTGATTTTGGCTTTCGCTTTATTTTTGTTGGTTGCATGCCGGATAAACGACTATCTTTTGCATTTACCTGAAATCAGACCAGAAGTTTAATATTGGGCAACGAGAACCGTACAAAAACGAAATTTCCATCTAATCAAAAATAATTTTCTTTCATGATAAAGAACATACTCATCATTACGATTTTAACATCCCCAATTTTTCTCCTTTCGAATGTTTGTAATGCGCAAACCATACCTAGTAAATATCAAATAAGCGATGGCTTCAAATACCTGGAGGTTGTCGATAAATCAATTCGAACCAACCAGCGACTTCCTCTGCTCGTAGTCTTTCACTATTCTTCCTCTACTCCCGAGGAAATGATCGCGTACTATGATAGTTTAAGTTCGCCAATGCGGATTATTCTGGTAAAAGGCAATTATGTAAAGCGGAATGGGTTCTCTTATTTTCCGCCCGATCATTATTCGAAAGACAGCATAACGCAAATGAATACGATCAAAAAAACAGTGGACAGTCTCGCTGTCTTTGTCGCAACTGTTAGAAAGAAATATGACGTTGATCCGATCGTAACTGGAATTTCTCAAGGCGGTGACATATCACTTTTATTGGCTGTCCATTATCCGAACTTGATCAAGGCTTCCATCCCTCTACTTGGATTTATTCACAAAACGCATTACACTGGATTGAAGGCACCAAAAAAACGTGTCCCGATCTACCTGTTTCATGGAGAGGCCGACAAAATCGTATCCATAGAGTATGTTAAAACCGAATTTACTTTTCTGAAAAAAGATTTCAATATTCTCCTTTACTCATATCCAGGCGTAACGCATGACGTTACTCCGTTGATGGAGAAAGAATACTCGCGGTTATTGAAAGAGGAAAGCAAAAGTCAATTGTAAATTCTTCAGCCCGAAGCACAATCTCACAATCCCCAAATTATCCCATCTCCACTTACCCCGCCAGCAACGTTCGAATCATACTCACCATCCGGTCAGGATAAATTCCCATCCACACTAAAACCAATGTGAGCGCAGTGATTGTAACTCCGCTCACAATATAAAAGTATGGGTGCAGCTCTTCTCTTGTTTGAACTTCACGCTCCGTCTCTTGTTCAAACATTGCTGCAATCAGCTTGATATAATAATACAAACCAATTGCACTATTCAGCGCAAGCATAATGACAAGAAACCAACGGTTGCTATTAACACCTGCAGCGAGAATGTAAAACTTGCCTACAAATCCGGCTGTCAATGGAATCCCGGCAAGTGATAAAAGCATCGTGGTGAATATCGCAGCCGTCCAGGGACGCCTCCAGAATAAACCATGATAGTCCTGAATCAATTCTGCATCACGATCTTTGTCAGAGAGACCTGCTACAATTCCAAATGCTCCTGTCGTTGTGATAAAATAAGCAACAAGATAAAAACTAACGGCCTCAATACCGAGCTTGCCGCCTGCGAGAAATGCAACGAGCACGTAACCGATATGGGAGATTGATGAATATGCGAGAAGACGTTTTACGTTATTCTGTTGCAGAGCGAGAATGTTACCAGTAAACATCGATGCTACTGCGAGGATTGTAAAAATGGCGATAATGGAATCATGATGTCCGTTCACCTGAGTAAAAAAACGTACCAGCAACGCCACCATTCCACCTTTAGATACAGTGGCGATAAACGCAGTGACGGGCGCGGGCGCTCCTTCATACACATCTGCTGTCCACATGTGAAACGGAACTACTCCGAGTTTGAAACCAATGCCCACAATCATCATCGCGATTCCAGTCAGCACCATCACAGGGATTGTTGGGTGTGCGGATAAGAATTTAGCAATCGCTGCAAACTCCATGGAACCAACCGTGGCATATACGAGCGCCATTCCAAATAATAAAAAAGCAGATGAGAACGCTGCGAGAATGAGGTATTTGATTCCAGCTTCGTCCGAACGTTCACGCTTGCGCAGGTAGGCGATCATCGAATACAATGACACGCTGAGGATTTCGAGTCCGAGGAACATGGAGATAAAATGTTTACTGATAACCAGCACAACCGCTCCAAGTGTTCCAAGGATCAGCAGGATATAATATTCTTCCTTTCTCTCCTCGCGTTGTTCGAAGTATGCGTATGAAATCATGGTCACCGCCAATGCGATACATAAGATCAACGATACGTTGAATACGCCAAAACCATCGAATACAAACAGTGGTTCGATAAAACTTGTTCGCGCTGCACTAAAGTTTAACACGTACAGCAAATCGGCTAATAACGACACCGTAGTAATGAAATAAATAACCTTGTGATTTCTTTTGACCGCAATGGAAAAGAGTATCAGGATTGAAGCGCTGGTCAGGATGAACAGCGGAACAATGTTGAGAAAGTCGGCTTTAGTCATGCTCACCTCCGGAATTTAAAATAGCATTTGAAATATTTTCTGAAACGCCTTTCGCATTGAGAATAGTTGTGATAGCGGCTTTCGAAGTGTCTAGGAAGTATTGAGGGAAGAGTCCGAGCACAATGATAAGGACTACCATGGGAAACAAAATGAGTTTCTCTCTTGGAGAAAGATCTACCAGTTTGTGTTGGATCATTTCGTCATGTGTTCCATAAAAGATTCGTTGCATGATGCGCAAGGAATACATCGTTGCTCCAACGATACCTATTGCTGCAAGAATTGTCAAGAGCTGATTGGCATGCCATGAGCCCAGCAGAATGAGAAATTCTGCAATGAAATTTCCAAGGCCGGGCAATCCGAGCGAAGCCATAACAAACACGAGCGAAACAGCGCCAAGGCGCGGCATGCTATTCCAAAATCCGCCCATTAAATTAATATCACGAGTATGGAGTCGTTCAGAGATAACACCTGCAATGAGGAATAACGCACCTGTGCTAATGCCGTGTGTGATCATCTGCATGACCACCCCTTGCAGTGCTAACTCGTTAAACGCGAAAGCACCCAACATCACAAAGCCCATGTGGCTAACGCTCGTATATGCGACAAGTCGTTTCAGATCAGTCTGCGCAAACGCAAGTATGGCTCCATATAAAATTCCAAGCACGCCAAGGCCCATCGCCCATGGCGCGGCTTCATGAGAAGCTTCCGGAAAAAGAGGAATCACAAAACGAAGAATACCATATGCACCTGTCTTCAGCAGCAACCCCGCCAGTATGAGACTTCCGGCAGTTGGCGCCTGTGAGTGCGCATCCGGCAGCCACGTATGCAATGGCACAACGGGCAGTTTCACAACAAATGCGATTAAAAAACCCAGCATGATCCACCGTGATGTATCGATACCAATTTCTGTTCCGATCAGCTGATTATAATCGTATGTATAATTGTTTGTCAGATTTCCATGAACGAAATACAATGCAAGGATTGACAATAACATCAGCAGACCGCTGGCCTGCGTGTAGATAAAAAACTTGTAAGCTGCATACCGTTTGTTCTCGTGTCCCCAGATGCCGATTAAGAAGTACATCGGAATTAACATCACTTCCCAGAAGAAGTACAATAGAAACAAATCCATCGTGAGAAACACTCCGGAAATACCAGCAAGCACCCACAACAAATTGAAATGAAAGAATCCAACGCGATCGCTTATCTCTTTCCATGAGATGAGCACGGCCATGAAACCAAGGAAGAATGTCAGCATCAACATAAGCAGGCTGAGACCGTCAACAGCGAGACTAAAACTAATTCCGAATTCTGTTATCCAGGGAACTGAAAATTTTCGAAGCCAACCATCGCTCATAAGTGAATCGAAGGATCTCCAAAGCCAGAGCGTGATAATGAAGTTGGCCAGTAATGCTATTAATGATATCCAGCGTGGCGCAGCACTGTTCCACCTTTGCGAAATCCAGGCTAACACTCCACCCGCCATCAGGATAATTATGATCCACACGAGTATCATATCGTAAGAATTAAATTTTTCATCTGTTGATCAATAAAGTAATCGTCACCACCATGATGGTACCGATCAC
>CBQWHS010000474.1:0-4158 GCA_967728665.1 uncultured Chryseosolibacter sp.
GATAATCCATAAAGATCCCATAGCGCCCATTATTGCCGCGGCCATTCCAAAGGCCTGCGTCTCATCCATGTTGTCGACATTCTGCATTTCCGGAACAAATGATAATCCGAGAACTGCCAACACTGGAACGATCACAAAAGATTGAAGTATCCCGATGATAATTCCATCGATGATTATGGCTACAAGTCTTCTGCCGAAACTAGCATACATGGGAATTGTTGATGCAACGGTAGTGTTCATAAAAGATAGTTTAATTTAGGATTAGGTAACTTTATGTAATTTAAGAAACACTTCTCAATCCCTAAAACGGGAAACAAATTTATGGATCCGCAGCTTGAGAGTCTGTATCAGCAACTTGAACGTCAACGGGAGGAATTATTAAGGGCCATCCGCCCAATTGGACATTCAGCAACATACTCGCAGTATCAATGGCAAATGGTCTCTAAACGAAATTCTTGCTCATCTTATAACCAGCGAGCGAATGTCCCTCTCTTATTTGAAGAAGAAGTCGAACGCAATACACCAGGTGGGTGATACCGGCCTGGTTGAAGAAATTAAAATGTGGCTGTTGAAGATGTCGCAGCGCATTCCCCTCCGATATAGAGCGCCAAAAATCGTCAAACAAAATACGCCTCAGCTTTCGTTTACCGAGATTGAGAAAAGTTGGACCGAATTACGAATCGATTTGTTCAATTTCATTCAGACGCTAGACACTGCACACACAAAAAGGAAAATCTATAAACACCCCGTGGTCGGGCGATTAAACATTAAACAGGCAATGGCATTTTTTCGTGAACATATCACGCACCACTTACCGCAGATCAAACGCCTTTTGTCATAAAGACATGTATTTGTCCTCGTTGTATAAATAAAAGTTCTTAGTTTAAGATTTGATTTCTACGTTATGCAACGACTCCTTGCTCTTCTTGTATCTCTCGCCATTATTCAACCTAACCTGGCACAACAAAAGTTGTTGTCTCCGAAAGAGTTTTTAGGGTACGAATTAGGAGATCGTTTTACACGGCATCACAAAGTGGTTGAATACTTCAAGCATGTTGCTGACGTAATGCAAAATGTTTCCCTTACACAATATGGAGAGACGTATGAAAATCGTCCGCTGGTTTATACGGTTGTTACTTCCGCTGAGAACTTTAACAACCTTGAGCAAATTCGCACCGACAATTTAAAGCGAGCCGGCTTATTACCTGGAAATCCCTCCATAAATAAAAAAGCTGTAGTGTGGCTGAGTTATAATGTTCATGGTAACGAAGCAAATTCGTTGGAAGCTTCAATGCTCACGTTATACGAGTTGGCAAATCCATCAAACACAAAAATTCAAGAGTGGTTGAAGAACGCCGTTGTCATAATCGATCCGTGCATTAATCCCGATGGAAGGGACCGCTACGCAAATTTTTACAATCAATATGGAAATCATCCACCGAATCAAAGTGGCGACGCAAAGGAGCATCATGAACCGTGGCCCGGCGGAAGAGCGAACCACTATATGTTTGATTTGAATCGTGACTGGGCCTGGGAAACGCAAATTGAATCGCAGCAGCGAATAAAAGTTTATCATGATTGGATGCCGCACGTACATGTTGATTTCCATGAACAAGGAATGAACAATCCCTATTATTTTGCTCCGGCAGCAGAACCATTTCACGAAGTCATTACTCCGTGGCAACGTGAATTTCAAGGGATGATCGGCAAGAACAACGCAAAATATTTTGACGAACAAGGGTGGCTTTATTTTACAAAAGAAGTTTTCGATTTATATTATCCGAGCTATGGTGATACGTATCCAACATACAATGGAGCAATCGGCATGACTTACGAACAAGCGGGGAATGGATTTGCTGGCCTCTCAATCACAACAGAAACAGGAGATCCATTAACACTTAAAGACAGGTTGACACATCATTTCACAAGTGGATTATCAACCGTTGAAGTTACATCGTTAAATGCAAATAGAGTTGTTGACGAATTTGAAAAGTATTTCAAAGAAAATGTTTCTAATCCTGCAGGTATTTATAAAACATATGTGATCAAGGCTGATAATAATGCTGATAAACTTAAAAAACTTACCGCATGGTTATCAACACATCAAATACAATTTGGACAAACAACTTCTCCTAAATCTTCCCGCGGTTTTGATTTCCAGACACAACAGCAAACCAGCTTCGTGGTTTCGTCTGAAGACCTCGTCATAAATGTTTATCAGCCGAAGTCAAGATTCATCACAACATTATTCGAACCACAATCAAAACTTCCTGATTCATTAACGTATGATATCACTGCCTGGAATGTGATGTATGCTTATGACCTGAAAGCTTATGCAACATCGGAACGGATAAATGTTGAGAAACAATTTAATCTAAAATCTTCGGCTTCAGCGTCTGTCTCCGGCAAACCATACATGTACATTTTCAAATATGAAAGTTTAAAGGATGTTGAATTTGTGGCTTCGCTAATGAAGAACGGCATCAAGATGCGTTCGTCTAAACTTTCATTTTCAATTGCAGGGCAGAACTTTCAGCCGGGGACGATATTGGTACCAAGAAGACACAATGAATCTATTTTAGAATTCGATTCAAAGGTCCAACAGATCGCCAGTGATTTTGGAAGAACAGTTTTTTCCTCGGCTACCGGATTTGTGGAAAAAGGAAAAGATGCAGGATCAAGCGACGTAAACTTTCTAAAAGCTCCCAAAATTGCTGCGTTAATTGGTGATCAAACTTCTTCTTTGTCCGCCGGAGAAGTGTGGCATTTTTTTGAACAAGAGATCCATTACCCCGTCACACAAATAGGAACTGACTATCTAAAAAACATTGACTTAAAAAAATATGATGTTCTGGTCGTGCCGGATGGCAATTACAGAATTTTTGATGATGTGATGTTGGACCAAATCAACGGCTGGGTTTCCGGTGGAGGACGTCTTATTATCATTGCAAATGCCTTGACCGCTTTCGCGGATAAAAAAGGATTTTCGCTAAAGCCCTTTACAAATGACGATGAGAAAAGCCAAATCGAAAAACGAGACAAAGATTTGAAAGCGAGAAATCTTCTAGCGAAGTATGAAGATGCAGAGCGTAAACAAATTTCAGACGCAATATCAGGAGCAATTTATAAAATCACATTCGACAAATCTCATCCACTCGGTTTTGGTTTAGGCAATGCCTATTATTCTCTGAAGACGAATGAACTGCGTTACGGATATCTTAACACCGGGTGGAATGTTGGCGTCATCACCGGGAAAGCAAAACCTGTTCAAGGTTTCGCTGGCCTGCAGGCGAATGCGAAACTAGACAACAGCCTCGTATTCGGCGTTGAAGAAAAGGGTCAAGGCGAAGTTGTCTACATGGTCGACAATCCTTTGTTCCGTTGCTTTTGGGAAAATGGAAAAATGATTTTCGCAAATGCTGTATTTATGGTTGGGAGCCACTAGTAAGCTTCTGCTCCCTGAGCACAACGACATGTGCAGTCATGTTGCCGCTTGAAAAAATAGAAGTCTTAATTTAAACTAAACGATTGTTTCTCACGGACTCTTTGAGATTAGTAAAGTTTCATCTTAACGATGGTCATTTGGAATGAATCTCTGGCGTTGAGCCTTTGCCAAGTCCACGGTTAAAATGCTTTTGCATTCTTTTCGCTTCTTTTGTATTTCTCTTTGCGGTTAAAAAATGCATTTTTTTGTCTTCGTGATAAATCACTTTTGCAGCGCATTTAACGCAGCATCATAATTCGGCTCCTGACCAATCACTGGCACCAATTCCGTGTGTGTAACTTTTCCCTGCGGATCGATTACAACAATTGCTCTTGCATGCAAGCCTTTCATTCCTCCATCCGTCATCAACACTCCATAGTCGTTAGAGAAACCATTGTCCATAAAATCAGAGAGCATAATCACATTGACGATACCCTCGGCTCCGCAAAATCTCTTATGTGCAAAAGGAAGATCCTTTGAAACACTCAGCACCACGGTGTTATCAATTTCGGTAGCACGTTTATTGAATTCCCTTACTGACATCGCGCACACCCGAGTGTCGATACTTGGAAAAATATTAAGGATCATATTTTTGCCTTTATAGGTTGCAAGATTGATTTCCTTAAAATCCGTGGCAACGAGCTTAAAGTCTGGCGCAGGGTGACCAAATTTTG
>CBQWHS010000475.1:0-4155 GCA_967728665.1 uncultured Chryseosolibacter sp.
CAGTCCGCATTGTCGCAGTCAATAAATATTTTTCGTCAAACGAATAATTCAATCTTGCCAGGTAAGAATTTCTTGCCCACGCATCTCCTTTTCCGTCATTCTGAGAAGTGTTTGCATCGCCAACACCGATATACCACAAGCTAGGATCGGCAGGCACATCATTTCGGTTTGCTGAGAACCATGTCTGATTATATTTTTCTGATGTAGTTCCGACAAGTAGTGTAATGTCGTGGCGATCAAATTTTTTCGCAAGCGTTGCTGTGTTATCCCAAACCCAGCGAAATGTTTGCGTCTGCTTAATATTCAGACTACTCAAGGAACGATATTGATTTCCTCCCGCTATCAGAAATGTATTTTCATCGGCATTGAATTGATAATAGTATCCGCGGTTCAACGAGTTTCTCCAGTCACCACCAAGAGAAGATCTGAGTGTCAACCATTCGAATGGTTTCACTTGTAAATATCCTGAACCCTGTAGTCTATTCTCTTTTACTTTAATGCTGTTGTTGTTCACATCCAGCAATGGGTTTCCCACATTCTGGTAACCAGAAGTGTTTCCATATCGCCCATCAACAATGCTAGGAATAATTGGAGCGGCGCGATATGCATTGTTGTACACACCGCCAATGTTTCCATAGGGATCGATATCGATGTTTGAGAAACCATTCTCGTTGATGTTATTACCGAATGAACTCTGAACACCAAATGTGACCTGGTCGGTCAGTTTATATTCTTCATTGAGCCGAAGCGTAAGTCTCTTGAATTCATTGTTTAACACAATCCCTTCATCGCGTAAATAACCAACATTGAAAAAGTGTGTGACTTTGTCCGTGCCGCCGGAAAGAGAAATATTATGGTTTTGCTGAAAAGCGTTGCGCAAAATTGTCTTGTACCAATCCGTGTTGTAATTCGAAACTGGAGGTGCGTTGCCTGTTGCCGCCTGAACATAATTTGCATACTCAGAACTGTTGGCCATCGTAACAAGATTCGCAGCCTGCCGCATACCAATATTGTTGTTGTAGCTGACCTTGATTCCACCTGCCATTCCTTTTTTTGTTGTAATTAATACTACGCCGTTCGCACCACGCGATCCGTAAATCGCTGCAGCACTTGCATCTTTCAACACACTCATCTCCACGATGTCAGCCGTGTTGATGTTCGATATATCATCCGTCAATACACCATCTACGGCATACAACGCAGTCGTTCCGCTCAATGCGGTGCTTACTCCACGAATTCGAATTTGTGGTGATGAACCAGGCTGTCCACTGCTGATAATTTGAACGCCGGCAACTTTTCCTTGCATGGCTTGCGTGGCAGTCAATACAGGCTGCTTGAAAAGTTGTTCGCCACTTACGTTGGCGGTCGCTCCCGTGATATCGCTTTTTTTCTGAATCCCATATCCTACGACAACAACTTCATCTAATACTTTTGAATCGGTTGCCAGTTCAACATTGATGGTACTCTGTTGATCAACGGTAATAGTTTGAGAGGTGAACCCAACAAACGAAAACACGAGGTTATTTTCCGTGGGTGTCAACTCGATCATGTATTTTCCATCAATGTCCGTAACAGTTCCCTTTGACGTGCCTTGAACCACAACATTCACCCCCGGTATGGGAGACTTATCCTCGCCTGAGGTGACAGTTCCGGTAACCCTTTGTCCCTGGGCGAATAAGCAAACCGGCAAAATCATTAACGCAATCAGATTTGTAAAAAACTTAGTCATAGGATATGAGTTCGTCCGTAGTTCTTTTATACAGGATTAAGATATAGCGAAGGCAATCTATTTGGGTAAAATTCTATCTAAATCGTCGTTTTTACGGCTCCAAAAGCGCTTTGCTCTGGGGAAGGATTTATCGCAATAAAAACATCGTTTTCAAACGATTTCTAGTAATATTTCACACTAAAAGCATGCGAGGTTTGCGGAAAAAAAACATGCCTTGCCGGGGATGGTCTTTAAAGCGCCGAAGTTGTTGATTTCACGCCTGACTTTTCTTTCGTGAGTATGTGTTTTATGGGGTGCTCAGTCGACAAAATGATGTCTTCCCATCGAGATGCTGTAGGTCGCTTTCCAGTTTTTTCAAGCTCAACTACACTATCGTTGACTTTACTCTTGAAACTCCATATCGTATTTACCCTTAAATCCAGTTGCCTTGAAAGCGATTCGAGTGTTTGATCCTTTCGGCCAGTGACAGCTAAGTAGGCGATATAAAATGCCTTTTCGATTGGGAATTTTATGCTGTGAAAAATCGTAAATGCTGTGATTGATTCATTGTATCCACACTTGGTACATCGACGTGCAAATTTCTGTGCTCCCTCGAAGTATTTTTCATTCCCACACTTTTTACAATTGAATCGGCTTTCCCACTTCAATATCTCAAGCGCCCGATAGCACGATAGATCATCCGGGTATAACGTTCTGAACTGTTTATAGTCCATCGTTTTCTCCATCAATCTCTCGCTTAATACTTCCTTGATGCTGTTCTTCAATTTCCAATTGTCGAGATCCAGCATAGAATTGATCTGGTTAATCTCAACGGACTGACGCGTCAGTTTTTCATTTGTATGTTCAAGCTGTGAATTTTTTTCATTCAACTCAATTGTCCTCGCATTCACTTTTTCCTCGAGCTCGCGATTTACCTTGTCCTTTAGTTGCATATTCACCTCGTGTTGGTAAATGATTCTTTTTAATGCCCGGTCACGCATATTTTTTAGAATGCGTACTCTGTCGCCAAGGGCAAACGTCAGGAATAACATTTCCAGCACAAAGCTAAAATGCAAACTGTAGTGAAGCGGTGTAGTGAATGGCAGCACGTTTAGATAAACGAGCATTCTCACAAAAAAACCAGTGAAAAGAATTCCATAAGCAATGACAAAAAATCGAGCTGGCCGGTATCCCTTTTCCCAAACGCGAATTCCAGTATAGAAGATCAATGATAATGGAATGATCTCAATAGTCCGGTATGTGAGCAGTTGAGGGAAAACGAAAATTTCAATCAGAAAAAAAACAGAGCGACTGATGATCATCCATCGAAGTGCACGACCAAGTTTCGGTGCTGTCGATTTTGTGCGAAGAAATCGTTGTGTAAAAATAAGCCCCCAAAGAATTACTGAGTAAAGTGTGATTCCTACAGCGTAATTATTGAACTCAGGATGTCTGGGCCACAAATATTGAAAACCAATTCCATCGTAACTCATGGCATAGGCTGCAACACTGAGGATATACATGATGTAAAAAATATTTTTAATTTCTCGGATCGCCAGAAAGAGCAGAAAATTATACAGCGTAATGATGACGATCATTCCATAAAAAGTGCCGAATAGGAAATACTCATTCAGCGCATAGTAAATAAACCTGTTAGCTGACCTGAATGCGATTCGTAGGTCAGCAAAATCTTGTGACTGAATCCGGAAATAATACGTCATCACAGTGTCCAAATCCATCTTCAACACCACTTCAAAATTCTTGTGCATGAACGTTCGTTCTGAAAACCGAAGCTGGTCGCCCATAGCACTCTTCTGATAAGTGCCGCTTTTTTGCGGGATGTATACTTCAAGACGATCGATGGTTTGATCGTAGAATTCGAGTAACCAGACTTTCCGGCTCGCGGTTGAATGCCTTATTGGAAGCTTTATCCAGTACGACGTGTTTTTTCTAAAATCTTTATTGTGATACTGAGCATTGGATTTGAAATGATCAGAAAATTTTTGCGAAGAGACCTCCTCAAATGAAACTGCATTAGTAGAGTCAATAAAAATAGTCAGGTCGTAGGGCATGAAGTCGCGCTGGTTCACATCGTCATTGATATCAACGACTTGCTGAGCGTTCGACATCAGCGAACACAAAAAACAAAACATGACCATCCACCATCTCATATCGTTCGTTTATAATTGAAAAGGGAAATCAAATCTGTTCACTATTTTCCGTCAAGCCATCCACCGGTAAAACCAGCCTTCTTCAGGCCTGCTACGATGTACGGATTTTTCTTCATCACATTCCAAATCAATCCGGATTTATGATTTTCGAGCTGAATAACAATCGGCCCCTGATCGATTCCGAGATAATCTTTGTCATACCAGCCTTTCGTTCCGTCATTGTATTCAATACTTAAATTGAATGCATCAACAAAACCATACTTGCCGTAGATCTTA
>CBQWHS010000476.1:0-4153 GCA_967728665.1 uncultured Chryseosolibacter sp.
AAGAAGACATGCTATTCCCGCAATCCTGTAATAAGTAATCGGCACAACAGGTAGTCGCATGAAGCCGTAGTTATCAATAATGATTGCTGTAATAAATTGGCCGGCAACAATAAATGCTAGCGAATTAGCTGCGCCAATTTTCGGTGCAGCGATCACGACTCCTGTAACATAAAGTGCACCTAACAATCCGCCTGTAAACTTCCACCATTCAAATGTGGAACCTGTCGAGAACAGTGGAGTTTGCTTGAAGAAAGCAAAATATAAAATGATGAGCGCAATGGTGCCTACGCCAAATGAAATCAAAGCTGTGAAAACAGGATTGTTTGTATCTGTTCTAAGTTGGGAATTCACGCCTGTTTGAAATGCTACACCTACGCCAGCGAGAATTGATAAAAGATAATATTGGATTTTCATGAGACAACAATACTCATGAAATTTCAGTTTGTCAATTGAAACGCTATTTGTGTTACGACTGTTGATTTGAAAATTGCGTCTCTATCTTTTGACTTATTGACAGACTGAAGATCGCAAACGAAGTAAAAAAGTAAAATCCAGTTAGCAGACTTGATTTGTTTGTCGTGAGAATTTCCATTGAAGCAGTAATATTTTCAATCTGTTTCAGTTGCTCTGTAATAATTCCGGAGAATCCGATGTACGACATAAAGATTGCAACGACCATCACATCGGCCATCGACCATTTACCCGTTTTGAACACCATAAATCGAATGATCTTATTGGATCGCATTCCTTCAAGAAATACAAAAGCCAGGGATGCAATTTGCTTCGCAACTGGAAATAAAACACTAAACAGTAGCACAAGTATTCCTACAATGAGGACGTCCACTCGCGACTGCCTGAACATAAGCCAAACGACTTCAAGTATGCTCTTACTTTTATAATAGAGCACCTGGTCGCTGAACGATATCGATTCACCGAGAAGCGTGAGCGTCATTTTTGAAATTCGCGCATCAATTTCAATCATCGGTAATATCAATCCAGTGAGCAACAAGAGCATGCTGATGATGATAAGAAGAGAATACTCAAGTTTTGAAAAGTGATGGGAGATAAAGACCCACAAGATTGAAATAGCTGCTATGGCCATGATAATTATTTTAAACGGCTTACTCTTTTCATCAAGACTATAAATTTTTTCTGACAGCTCGACCAATGCTTCGTCACGGGTTTGAAAATGATATTTTGTCAAAATTGCATCGTGTGAAGAGTAATCAATTTTCGAAAAAGTGTTGTCTGTGTATTCGTTAAGCTTTTGCAAGATGTATTGGCGAATAGCTTTCTTGTTCGCTGGATCGTTCAAAAATTTCATGATACTTTCCGTGAATTGTGGGATGCGTGAGCGGATGTCATCAAATGCTCCCAACGATGTGGCAGCAAGATTTTTCAGAATCCCACCAAATGAATTGGAGTTCTTTTGATAGAAACTCTTTTCGAAATCATTAACCATCGTGTTTAGGAATAAAGTGATCTTCGCTCGCATCTCTTCCTTTTTGGTGCCTTCGAAATTCAGCTCCTCCACTTTTTTGGTAATGATTGATGATAGGATTTTTTTCCATTCGTCAACGCTGAAAATGCCGTACTTAACTTTCGAAAGTTCAATAAGGTCTTCCTTTAGCCGCCTTCTTTCAGTTTCAATTTTGTAGATAGAAGACGACAAAAAAATGATAACGCCCGCTAGCAAAATGAGGACAATTGTTTTTTGATATTTCACTCGCCTTTCGATTTTATGGTTTTGTAAAATAGACATAAGTTGTGAGAGGTGGATGAAAATTATTGAAAGACAAAAAACAATTCATCGAGGATAAATCACTCGCTAGTGGGCAATATTATTTAAGAAGAATAACCGCTCGTTGTTTAGATCTCATAGCAACGGATCAAGAAGAGATAAGCTTTTCCATCAGCAGAGCCCTCAATGCTTTTGAAAACAAAATTTAACTTTCAAGCGTCTGTTGTTTTTAGTACTTTAATAAACCAAATCTTAACCCTACAGATATGATACAAATTAATTACACAGCTCTCTTAATTACTGTCGTGGCAAATTTCATTCTCGGATTTCTATGGTATACCCCATTGTTCGGTAAAGCCTGGGCGAAAGAAAATGGTTTTGATACGAGTGTCAAGCCGGCTAGTGGTGAGTTGGCGAAAGGCATGATAATTATGATCATTGGAAATTTTCTGATGGCTTTCGTTTTTGCTCACAACATGGCCGCGTGGAGTTTTGTGCCTGACATGAAAGACGCTGGAACAGCTTCAATTATCTTGAACGCTGCAATTTTTACGTGGCTTGGATTTTATGTACCTGTTGATCTCGGAGCTGTTGCATGGGAAAGGAAAAGTTGGAAACTATTTTTTATCAACACCGGATACCATTTGGCCATGCTTCTGGTTGCTGCGACAATTTTCGCAACGATGAAGTAATTTTTTATATTTTTTGCCTGGGTTTGCAAACGCAGATCCAGGCAACTTAATGTTACCAACAAAGTACTAACTACTTCCAAAATTCTGGCTTGGCTGTAGAACTATAGCGATAGGCAGCCAAACAACTTTCTGCGATAGTGTCAATGGCAGGCAAGGCATAAGGAACAGCACTACGCTCGATGAATAAAGAATTTACTTTCACACCCGAAGCACCGAAGTATCCGACCACATTCTGTTTTCCGCTAACGACTTTCATGTTGCCTGTTGTCCTGGCGTTTGGTGTTTGAAACAGATCTGATCCAGACGTGCGCTGTTTTTGAATACTTTGCCAAAACTCATACACCTTATCGGACACGCTAGTCTGCTCAACCTTCAAATGATATTTGTTATAGAAGAAACGTTTATTGGCTGGAATAAAAGTGAGGAATTTATGTGTGACTCCTGACTGGTTAAATTTCCTGTCCGACAAAATTGGCTCGTCATCGTAACGGGTTACCCAACAGTTGCAGCACTGGCATTCACTAAGGCGAACAAGTACGTCAGTTCTTCCTGATCCTGGAATCGGTTTTGGAATTTGCCAGACGAAACCGCTGCATTTCGCTGGATCTGGTATCGCTACAATAGCACCTCCGGGACCGGATTCATATTTTAGTCGTCTTTCAGGATAGGTCTTCAATTCCCATATTCCTTCGGTCCGCCATCGTACAGATCCATTTTGCTCTGGTAAAAAATCTGCGTCAACATAAATCTCGAATCCATTTTTTGTATCCAGGCCATAACCGCTATCAAGTTGCCTGAATTCGTAATAGATGTTTTTAATTTCACCAGCGGGTTTCAATTCTTCAGGAATTGATTCCAACACGGTGTTATCAGGTAAAGTAATTCTTAGATAATAAGTATTTCCCACAACACCCTGCATACCGGTTGTAGACGTTTGGTATACGCCGGAGGCACTTTGACTTAAGATCTCCTTATTTCCAAGGTTATCAAACAACTCTACTTTAGCACTGTTTACCTGTCGGGTCTCGTCAATCGGGTCGCTTAACTTGTTTGCATATGCGACTTTTACGGTGTAAGGACCAGGTTGGTCCGTTATCATTCCCTCTACGACCAACGTATTTTCATTTGTGTTAATGGCTAATGGATACGGATCAATGCATGCATCCAGGAGAATGAAGAGTGAACAAAAGCAAAATAACCACTTCATGTGAGGGAGAGATTTGTCATAAGGAACGATTTATCAATTCGGTATATTCGGATCCAATAAAATAAATAATTGGTCTTCAGCCAAAATTTATGATTTGGACGGTGCGCAAACGGCGCCATATGATGTGGTCATTGCGACAAATATCAGGTTCGCAGGTAATACAGCAACCAATCTTCATTTCTTTAAACTTGACAACTAGCTTTTAATTTATTGTTTTAAAACCTTTTTAGTTTGTGATCGTTTCTTAACTTTGTAATTCAAAGTGCTTTTCATGAAACAGGTTAAGGAATATGAAAAAGACATCGCCTCCATCCGAACAATGATGGAACGATCGTCTAAATTTCTTTCGCTCAGTGGTTTATCCGGTGTGCTTGCAGGCATCTACGCCATCGTTGGTGCCCTTGCTGCATACTTCATCGTGCACTATCCAACTCCGTTTTTAGGCTATCGTGTGTATTCCTATCTTGAATCAGACACGCTTTTGAAACTTCTCGCAATAGCAGCAGCTGTTTT
>CBQWHS010000477.1:0-4148 GCA_967728665.1 uncultured Chryseosolibacter sp.
CTGATCAAAACACGATCCCCAACAACAATTAATTTCTTCAATTTATTATCCTGCGTAATCTTCATGATTAATATTTCATGCAATGTTGCGCAAAAAGTTTGAAAGTGTTTTGTTTTAACGATGAATTTAGCTCGCTTCCAACCCTCAGAGATTTTCGAAAAGATCTGGCTGATCAGATGATCGATCCACCAATCGCTGGTCGGTGTTTTTTGCTGGCTTAATGCCCAAGGTTTTAAAACGCTCAACACTCTTCACAAGATTGCCGTTGCCTGTTGTGAGCTTATTCATCGCTCCTTCGTATGAAGTTTGCGTCTTTTTGATTTGGTTGCCAATTTCAACTAAATCATTTGTGAACCCTACAAATTTATCATACAACGATGTTGCATGCCTGGCGATTTCAAGAGAATTTCGATTTTGATATTCTTGTTTCCATACATTCTTGATCAGCTGCAAACTTGGGATTAACAATGTTGGGCTCACAAAAATAATTCTCTTTTCAAGAGCGTCTTCATACAAGTTTTTTTCAGATTGAATAGCCAGGATGTAAGCCGGTTCAATCGGAATGAACATGATAACGAAATCAAGGCCTCTATCTGAGATGCGTTGATAATTTTTATCTGATAAACCGCGGAGATGCTGACGAATAGAGAAGATATGAGCTTTTAGAGCTACCAGTTTCTCATCATCGGTATTGGCGTTCACAAAATTGTCATACGCCGTTAAACTAACTTTTGAATCGATGATCACTTGTCGATTCTCCGGTAAGCGAATAATAACATCCGGACGCCTTCTTCCTTCATCAGTCGTGAATGATTCCTGAATCGTGTATTCACGATCTCGTTCAAGCCCGGATTTTTCAAGAATGCGTTCAAGAATAAATTCACCCCATGCACCTTGGGTTTTAGAATCGCCTCGTAATGCCTTAGTCAGATTTTCAGCCTCCTTGGTCATCTGCAAGTTTAGTCTTTGTAAATCCTGAAGTTGTTGGCGAAGAGCTGAGTTGCGATCTATGTTTTCACGATGAGTTTCTTCCACCTTTTTTTCAAAATCGACAATTTTATCGCCAAGCGGTTTCAATATCTCAAACAGACTATTTTTATTTTGCTCAGTAAATTTTTTTGATTTCTCTTCGAGGATATCGTTTGCAAGATTTTTAAATTCATCCGTGAACTTCGCTCGAATCGTATCCAATTCTTGCTTATGTTCATTGAGTTTTTCTTGAAGATTTCGGTAGTCAGCTTCGGTTGCAGCAAGATTTTGATTCGCTTCCTCAGCCTTTGCGCGATGAATTTCAACATCGCGTTTTAATTCGGAAATATTTTGTTGCAGTAGCCTGACCTTCTCTTGCTCAACAAGAACAGAAGATGCCATCGATTGGTGCAGTTGGCCGCGTTGCAATCGCACAATAAACCATCCAATCACTATTCCAACCGCCAATCCAACAATCAAAAGCACGATCTCCATGATGTAAAGATATTGAATAGAATCAGGAGTTTATAAACGAATTTCAATGGCGAATTTTTAGCAATTATGTTTCTTAAATCTGCCCTCACAGTGAATCATGACCAAGCTAAGTCTGCTTCAGATTTGAAGGGATCTTAAATCCAATCTTCCTTGGATTCTTAACCGCAGGTTCAAGAAGTTCTTTAATCAGATCATAGATATTTCGAATATGTTTTGTTTGTTCCGTATCTGACGATTCAAGTTCCTCAATTTTGTCAAGAAGATCTTTATAGGAAACGATCATCTGTCTCATTTTTACAAACACTCGCATGATCTGAATGTTGATGGCAATTGCTCTTTTGCTATTCAGTACGGACGAGAGCATTGCCACACCTTGCTCTGTAAATGCCATAGGTGAATGCCGTTGCCCTCCCCAACTTGAGGTCACAAATTGTGACCTCAAGTTTTTGAATTCGGCCTTCGTCAATACAAACATAAAATCTTTTGGGAAGCGGCTCGCGTTTCTTCGAATTGCCTGTTTCAGTACCTTGGTTTGAACGCCTTAAAGGGTGGCGAGATCAGTATCAAGTAATACTTTTTGATCACGAACTAAATAGATTTTTTTGAACAACAATTCTTCAGTAAGCGCTAACGATTTTTCATATCTCAACTATTTGTGTAAAAGGTAATCGAATTGGCGATTCCCTAAGTTATTTGATAGCTTTGTTGTCATAATGAGTTATTGTATGGTAGAAATATTAAGTAGTCAGCAGGCGATTGAGTTGGAGGAGCAATACGGCGCTCATAACTACCACCCACTTCCCGTAGTGCTTACTCGGGGCCAAGGCGTGTTTTTATGGGACATGGAAGGCAAACGCTACTTCGATTTTTTATCCGCATACAGCGCCGTTAATCAAGGACATTGTCATCCACGAATTATCAATGCGCTAATTGAACAAGCGAAACAATTAACCCTTACCTCTCGGGCTTTTTACAACGATAAATTAGGCGCAGCAGAAAAATATGTCTGTGAAACCTTTGGTTACGATAAAGCGCTGTTTATGAACAGTGGAGTTGAAGCCAACGAAACTGCAATAAAACTCGCCCGCAAATGGGGATATACTAAAAAGGCAATTCCTGAAAACACGGCCATCATTGTTGCTGTATCGAAAAATTTCCACGGGCGCACAACAACCGTTATTTCAGCTTCAACTGATCAATCTGCTCGCAAAGGTTTTGGTCCTTTTATGCCGGGCTTTGAAATTATCAACTACGATGAAGTGCATGCACTGGAAAAAGCATTGAGCAATCCACATGTTTGTGCACTGTGGCTTGAACCTATACAAGGCGAGGCCGGCGTAAATATTCCTCATGATGGCTATCTTAAGACAGCTGAGACTTTGTGCAAGAAACATAATGTGCTCTTGATGATGGATGAAATACAAACGGGGATCGCGAGAACTGGAAAAATGTTGGCTTCCGATTACGAAGATGTGCGACCTGATTTACTGATTCTTGGAAAAGCATTATCCGGTGGCACAATGCCAGTCTCTTGCGTATTGGCCAATGATGATATCATGTTATTATTAAAACCAGGAACACACGGCTCGACATTCGGCGGGAATCCATTGGCCGCTGCAGTTTGCATTGCAGCGCTGGAAGTTGTGAAGGACGAAAAACTTCAGGACAATGCTTTCAGGCTGGGCGAAATTTTTCGTGATCGCATTCAAAGTTTAATGACAAAAACAAAACTTGTAACGCTCGTTCGTGGAAAAGGATTGTTAAATGCGATTGTAATTAATGACAGCGAGGAAAGTGAAACTGCCTGGAATATTTGTCTGGCGTTCGCTAAGAACGGACTCCTGGCAAAACCAACTCATGGAAATATTATCAGGCTTGCTCCACCGCTTGTAATTACGGAAGAACAAATTCACGAATGCTGTGACATCATTGAGAAGTCTATCCTTGAATTCAAGCTTCCTTCAACATGAAAAAGAAAATGTATCAGACGCTCCAGATTCCTCGTGGTTAATAAATTTTATCTATCCGCAGTCTTATTACAAAACGTCAAGAGAAATTAATTCTTTTTTGAGTGAGTTTGAATCTTTAAAATGAATAGCAGGCAGACCTACTTGCTGTGCACCGAAAATGTTTTTGATGTTGTCGTCAATAAAAACAGAATTGCTTGGATTTATTTTATAACGATCGAACAGAATTTGATAGAATTCTGGAAAAGGTTTTCTAGTTTTTTCAACGCCAGAGACAACGATACCTTCAAACCAATGTAAGAAATTGAAATTCTCGAGCGCCCAGGGAAACGTTTCAGCTGACCAGTTAGTTAAGGCATACAAGCGAAAACGATTTGAATTTTTTATAGCCTCAAGTATTGATACTGTATCTTCAATCGGACCTTTTATCGTCTCTTGCCAACGTCCATACCAAGCTGTAATCGCTTCTTCCCATTCTGGATGTTTTGAAATAAGTTCTTTCGTTGCATCCTCAAACGATCGTCCTGCATCTTGCTGATCATTCCATTCACTTGTGCAGATATTGGAGAGGAACCAGTCTACCTGCGCTTCATCTTTTAATATTTTACGATAAAGATGTTTCGGATTCCAGTCAATTAAGACTCCTCCCAGATCAAAAATAATCGTGTCAATTTTTTTGGTCATTGAATTTTGCTAAGAGATTTTTTCAAAAATACG
>CBQWHS010000478.1:0-4147 GCA_967728665.1 uncultured Chryseosolibacter sp.
GGCATGAAAGTGGCAAATGTTCCGGAGTATTCACCATACTCGGTCGCAGAGCACGCAGTAGCGATGATGATGGCTGTCAATAGAAGGTTGGTTCACGGTCAACAACTAATGCAACAACAAGATTTCAGGATAGACTCCCTTAAGGGTTTTGACGTCCATGGAAAAACTATTGGCGTTGTTGGCACAGGAAAAATCGGAATGGCGTTCGCGAAAATCATGTTGGGATTTGGCGCGCGGGTTCTTGCCTACGATCCGCAAGTAAATGCCGAAGCTTCTGCTCTCGGGATATCCTATAAACCGCTTGATGCACTGCTTAAGGAAAGTGACATCGTTTCCTTGCATTGTCCACTGACTCCCACTACAAAGCATCTGATTAGCAGAGCCGAATTCAATCTCATGAAGAAAGGAGCGATCGTGATAAATACCTCTCGCGGAGCGGTGATCAATACGACTGATCTGATTGATGCGCTCGACTCAGAAAAACTAGGCGGTGCATGCCTGGATGTTTATGAATTTGAAAAAGGTTTATTTTTCGAAGATCATAGTCGTGAAGTAATCCGTGATTTAAATTTCATCCGGTTGAGAAGTTTCAAAAATGTTTTGATTACAGGTCATCAAGGTTTTCTAACATTCGATGCCATCAAGGAGATAGCGGAAACTTCAATCGCAAATTTAGATAGATGGGCAATGAAAATGCCTTCAGAAAATGAATTAACAGCTGGATTAAGTGAGGATAAATCAGACGTGAATCGTAAGACCGTAATAACGATATAAAATCATGTTGATTTCTGACAAAGTACTCGCCATGGATTCATCAACATTGAAATGGTTGCAGTACATCGTGTTCAGTTCTGTCATTTTATATTTCGGAAAGGATATGTTCATTCCGATCAGTTTCGCTTTGCTGATCAGCTTTGTTCTTTACCCGATGTGTGCCTGGTTTGAGAGGAAAGGGCTTGGAAGAATTGGCTCTATCATTGTCGCTGTATTGTTTCTTATGCTGCTGGGAATCCTGGTTGTCGCGCTGCTCATTTATCAGTTCATAGGCTTTTTAGATGAATGGCCAGCAATTCAATCCAAAATAAACGAAGCGATAACGAACCTGGGCGCTATAGTAGAGCTTGCCGGATTTTCAAAAGATGACCAACGGATCATCATCGCAAAAATGACTGACCAGTCGAGTGCGAATTTGTTTTCACTTTTTGCTAATGCAATTTCAGCTTCAACTTTCTCTATTGTAATGCTGGTGTTGGTGCCAGTATATACTGTACTGATTTTATACTATAGACAATACTGGATGAAAATCCTCGGTCGAATTTTTTCAGATGAAAAGAAGGAGGGGTTACACGAGATAATTACGTTGACGATCAAGTCGTATTACAATTTCATTAAAGGAATGGCAATTGTTTACATCGTTGTTGGAAGCCTGAATAGCATTGGGCTTTTGCTCCTGGGAGTTCCTCATGCAATTCTATTCGGATTTATTGCGTCGATATTGACATTCATTCCATATGTTGGAATAATTGTGGGGGCATTGCTGCCAATGACAATGGCATGGATAACTTATGACTCAATTTGGTATCCTGTAGGCATCGTTGCAATCTTTACATTTGTTCAATACCTCGAAGCTAATATAATATTTCCGGTGGCTGTAAGCAGCAGACTTAACGTGAATACATTGGCAATGCTGATCGCAATTTTCACGGGCGGAATTTTGTGGGGAATGGCGGGGATGATACTATTTGTTCCTTTTGTTGGAATCGCAAAATTAATCGCTGATCACAATCCAAAATGGAAAACCTGTTCTATGATTTTGGGCACTAGCTCAACCGAGTGATCATGTAAGAATTTATTTCTTGAACACGTCTTCACATTCTAAATCCCGCTAAATAGTTCCACTGACTCCAGGTATGCCGGTTGTATCACGTTCCAGCCAAATCGTTCCTTAATACCTTTCGCGTAGGCGTCCAATGTATCTTTCTCGCCGTGAACTGTAAATACCATTTTTGGAGACGTCTTGAAATTTGACATCCACTGGTACAGTTCCCCTTTGTCGGCATGACCAGAAAGGGAAGTCATGTTCTCAACTTTGCAATTAACAGGAACATCTTCTCCGAAAATTTTGATGGTCGCATCTTTATCCACAAGCTTTCTGCCACGGGTTCCTTCTGCCTGGTACCCAGCGATCACGACGGTATCTTCAGGCTTTGGAAGCCGGTGATATAAATGGTGCAGGATTCTTCCACCCGTCATCATTCCGCTTGACGAAATTATTATTGCGTTTTTCTTGATGTTGTTCAACGACTTGGAATGCTGGGATGTTTTAACAAACATCAGCATATTCGTTTCCAGTTTTTGTGCAAATTCAGATTGATTGAATTTTACTTTGTGATATTCAGGATAACGATAATAGAGATACGTGGCAGAGATTGCCATTGGACTATCGATATAAACAGGAACGTCAGGAATTCTTCCCGCTTCCATCAATTGGTGAAAGTAATATAGCAGCACTTGAGTTCTGCCAACTGCAAATGCCGGAATGAGTACAACACCACCTCTTGCAAAAGTCTCCTTTACAATTCGTTCGAGATCCCCTTCAGGATCGAGAGCGGGATTATCTTTATTTCCATACGTAGATTCGATGAATAATATATCAGCGCTTTCAATCATTGTCGGAGGGCGAAGCATGGCATCGTGATTTCTTCCCAAGTCCCCCGAGAAAACGATTTTTTTGGTTTGTGAATCACCCTTTATATACAACTCAGTTATTGCCGAACCTAACAAATGGCCGGCATCGTTGTAGACGATTTCGATATTGTTGCTCAATTGAATTCGCTCTCCGTAATTGTATTTCTTCAATAATGAAAAGACGGATTGAGCGTCTCGTGTCGTGTAGAGCGGTTGAGGATTAGTATGCTTCGAATACCCTTTTTCATATGCGAAGGATGCTTCTTCTTCCTGGAGTTTGGCGGAGTCGAGAAGCATGATTTCCATGAGATCAGCTGTCGGACGAGTGCAATAAATCGGACCGTTAAATCCTTCCTTCACAAGTCGGGGAAGGTATCCGGTGTGATCAATATGCGCATGACTTATTACGATCGCGTGGATTGAATCGGCAGGCACGGGAAAAGGCTGCCAGTTTTTTAACCGTAATTCTTTAAGCCCCTGGAATAATCCACAATCAAAAAGTAGTCTGAATCCACCGATATCCAATAAGAAGCGTGAACCTGTTACAGTGCCGGCTGCGCCAAGGAATTTAACTTTTACATCCATCCTGAAATGTCTTAATTGATGATTGCGTGTAAGCTGACATAAATCATGTTTTGAGATGATGATACTCAAGGCTACAGGGCGAAGTACCGGCTACTTTTGATCATCAACAAATATTATCGCCATGAAAAAAATATTAGTTCCTTGTGATTTTTCAAAACCGGCTATCAATGCATACCGGTTTGCGTTGGATGTTGCCACTCAATCAAAAGGTACCATTCACTTGTTGCACGTTATCGAGTTGCCAGTTCTTCATGACACGGTGCTCATGCCAGTCTTGAATTTTGAACAAGACCTTTTAAATGATCTTAAGAAAAACGCCGAGACACAATTTAGTAAGATTACCGAAAAATATAAATCAGAAGGAGTGAAGGTAATTCTCAGTGTTCAGTTTGGCCCTGTATCGAGAATGGTTCAGGATTATATCAAGGATCAGTCCATCGATCTTGTATTAATGGGCTCACATGGAGCAACTGGAGTTCGCGAGTTTTTTATGGGATCGAACGCTGAAAAAATGGTTCGAAATTCCACGGTTCCAGTCCTCATCATGAAGGAATACTACAAAGGTCCAATTAAGAATATCGTGTTTCCGAATACGCTTGAAACTGAAGATCAGGAGGAACTTGTGATGAAGGTGAAAGCGCTACAGGATTTTTTTAAAGCTCAATTGCACCTGGTTTGGATCAATACTCCATTGAACTTTACCAAGGACACGGATACGATCCAGCGGCTGGAGCAGTTCGCAAAGCGATTCATGCTAAAAAATTTCACCATCAGCGTTTTCAATCACACTGATGAGGAGAAAGGAATTCTCGAATATACTCGTTCTATTAAAGGCGACCTCATTGCGATGGGAACTCACGGACGAAAAGGAATT
>CBQWHS010000479.1:0-4141 GCA_967728665.1 uncultured Chryseosolibacter sp.
GACCAATTCCACATCGAAATCATCTTCGGCTTGCGCAATGCGGTGCGCTGCCTCACAGAGTTGTGCAACTGTTTAAGATCAAACAAAAACGAATCGGTGCCAGTCTGATCAATGCCTTCGAGTGCCTCAGCAAGGAACGGATCGTTCAACGCCTCGCGCTCAAGCGCATGCATTTCAGACGCAGTCATGTCTCCATTCAAATAACGCTCGATATCGTTCCTAGGCCTGGCCATTTTTTTCCATACAAATTTTCAAATTTCTTTTACCATTTTGAATGTGACTTTTCACTTTATTCAAATCATAGCCGGTTGTTTCTGCAATCTCCTTGTAGCATTTCTGCTGTATATAAAACAACTGAACACATACTTTCTGTTCATTCCCCAGCGTATCAATACACTTTTCCAGTTTGTTTAAATTCGACTCTATTTCGGGGCCGTCTTGCAGATGCTCAAGCCCGTCATTTTCCATAAGGAAAGGTGAAATTTCTTCAAATTTTTTTCCTTTTTTCGACCGAATCTGCATTAAACAGTGATTTCGGGCCGTTACATACAACCAACCTTTAAATTGAGTGATCTCATGGTCACGAAGCGAAACAATCAACCGCTCAAAAATCTGCATGGCAGCATCGCGGCTCTCCTCACGGTCTTTTAAGTATTTAAGGCAAACGCCCAACGTGAGTGCCATGTATCGATTATATAATTCACCAACAATGTCAAGCTCTGAAGTCTTCTTATAAAGAACAACCAATTCCTCATCGCTCAACTCTTTGTGGCGTCCACTCGAATGCATGATTCAAAATAGCAAAAATTTTCACGGACATGTATGGAATATTTTTTCATCGCGCATCTTTTGAGAAATAAAACTTCAACGTCATGAAAAAGATATGGGTTTCGCTCATTGCAGTATTTGTATTGCTCAGCTTCAATACAATTCAACAACGCACCATCACCGGAACAGTAACAGCAGCAGATGATAACTCGCCATTGCCAGGCGTTAATGTTATTCTCAAAGGAACGTCCGCCGGAACTGTCACTGATTCAAAAGGAAATTACCAGATTAATGTTCCTGAAAAAGGAGGCATATTAATTTTTTCATTCATCGGTTTACAATCGCAAGAGGTTGCTATCGGAAAAACGAATGTCATTAATATTTCATTAAAAGCGGATGTGACACAGCTGAGTGAAGTTGTTACAACGGCATATGGAAAAGAGCGGAAGCAATCAAACAAACGTGATGCGCGTGGAGCGAAATCAGAGCCGAATGCCGTTTATCACTATAAACTTAATGCGCCAGTGGTGGCGGAAGTAGAACCAAATTATAACACAGAGGAGTATGACGTTGTAAATGAAAATATTTTTCTTGAACCATTAAAAAATCCATTATCCACATTTTCAATCGATGTGGATGCTGCATCTTATAGCAACGTTCGCAGGTTCATTAACAATGGGCAACGTCCGCCAAAAGATGCAGTTCGAATTGAAGAAATGGTGAATTACTTCGACTATGATTATGCTCAACCAGAAAGCGAACATCCTTTTGCAATTCATACCGAAATTGCCCCAGCGCCATGGAATACCAGTCACAAGCTCGTACACATCGGTTTACAAGGAAAGATTATTCCAACAGACAATTTGCCGCCATCAAATCTTGTTTTTTTGATTGATGTCTCTGGCTCCATGAACCAAACAAACAAACTTCCCTTGGTAAAGACTTCATTAAAAATGCTCGTTGATCAGCTTCGCGAACAAGATCACGTTGCCATCGTTGTTTATGCTGGCGCTGCAGGTGTTGTGTTACAGCCAACATCCGGAAACAGAAAAAATGAAATTTTAGCATCGCTCGACCAACTTCAGGCAGGCGGTTCAACAGCGGGAGGCGAAGGAATAAGACTTGCTTATGCGCTCGCTAAAGAACACCTTAAGCCAAATGGAAATAATCGCATTGTACTTGCCACCGATGGCGATTTCAATGTTGGCGAATCCAGCAATGCTTCAATGGAAAGGCTGATCGAAGAAAAAAGAAAAGATGGAATTTTCCTTACGGTTCTTGGTTACGGCATGGGCAACTACAAAGATTCCAAAATGGAAATTCTTGCCGACAAAGGGAATGGCAACTATGCCTACATCGATAATATTTCCGAAGCGCGAAAAGTGCTTGTGAATGAATTCGGTGGCACACTATTCACCATTGCAAAAGATGTGAAAATTCAAGTCGAGTTCAATCCTGCTAAAGTTCAGGCATATCGCTTGATAGGATATGAAAACAGAATGTTGAAGAGTGAGGACTTCAACAACGATAAAAAAGATGCGGGAGAATTAGGATCAGGCCACACCGTTACTGTGTTGTACGAAGTTATCCCGGTAGGCGTGCAAAGTGATTTATATAATGTGGACGAATTGAAATATCAAAAAAATAAAGTGAACGCTGTCGCGAAAGCAACGGACGAATTGATGACAATAAAACTCCGCTATAAAAAACCAGCTGAAGATGTGAGCAAGCTTATTGTTCATCCTCTTGTCGACAAGAACATCGAGATGTCCAGGACATCGGATAATTTTCGTTGGTCAGCATCCGTAGCTGCTTTTGGAATGCTCCTGCGCGAGTCTGAATATGTTAAAGGGTATTCTTATGATGATGTGATCGGCCTTGCTCAAAATGCAAGGGGAGCCGACAAAGAAGGTTATCGCATTGAATTTATTAACATGGTGAAATCATTCGGTCTTGTTGCCAAGCGCTGACACATGAAACAAAAAGGGTGGCTCAGTTTAATCTGTCCACCCTTTCTTTTTTTTCAAATGGCTTATGCGGAATTTCTTGCCGCGTTGATGATTCCAAACATACACCGCATCACTAGTTTGCGATATTGTTTATCGAAGTCTTTCTCCTTCAGATTCCCTTCTCTCAGCTGCTGCAACGCGAATTGCTGAATTGTAATTAATGGTAAAACGATACGCTCACGTAATTTCACCGAATCCCGGTTCACGGGATTATTCTCCATCAACTCTGTCAATCCAGAAACCTCCAGGATCATGCTGACAGAAAGCTTGTATTCGTTGTACATTATTTTCCAGAACTCACCGAATTCTTTATCCTTGGAAATATATTGCGTAGCCGGATAATATGATTTCGTTAACGACATCATACTATTTGCTAAAAGTGTTCTGAAGAAGAGCGACTCTTGGTAAAGAGTCTTTACTTCCTTCATCTTTCCGTCAGCCTTCAATTTTTTAAGGGCGCTTCCGACACCGTAAAACCCTGGAATGTTTTGTTTCATCTGTGCCCACGATCCAACAAACGGAATAGCCCGGAGATCTTCAAACTTCAATTTATCCCCAGAACTTCTTTTTACAGGTCGCGACCCAATATTTGTATCACCAAAAAAAGCTAGGGGTGTGATCTTCTCCAGGTATGGAACAAACTTTGGATGAAGTTTCAAATCGAGGTAAGCCTTGTGACCGGCATCCGCCAGCGCTTCAAGCAAATTCTTTTCCTTATCGCTAAGCTGATTTTTTTTATTGCGGAAAACTTCATTCTCAATTCCCGCAGACAACAACTGTTCGAGATTGAATGAACAGGAAACCGGTTTGCCAAAATTTGAACTTATCGTTTGCCCCTGAATTGTTATTTGTACTTCCTTGTCTTCAATCGTTTCGCCTAACGATGCATAGAAGTCGTGCGTGTTTCCTCCACCACGTGCCGGAGGGCCTCCTCTACCATCAAAGAACACTGCCGTCAATCCGTGTTCACGCGAAAGCATTGTCAAGTTTTCTTTTGCCCGGAAGATAGACCAGTTGGCGCGCAAGTATCCGCCATCTTTTGTTCCGTCAGAAAATCCCAACATTATAGTTTGCTTGTTGTCGCGCTTTTTCAAATGCTCGCGGTAATCTGGAATGCTATAAAGGGCATCCATTACCTTAGGAGCATTCGCGAGGTCTTCGATCGTTTCAAACAGCGGAACGATATCAAGTGGCAGAAAATCATCCTTACCGAGTAACAGTTTCGCCAGTTGATAAACACGAATCACATCCAGTGAAGACTGACAATTACTGATCACATAACGATGGCAACCTTCATATCCGTTGTGCTCATGAATTTTTGCGATCACTTTTATTGTCTCGATCAATTCGGAAACAAACGGATC
>CBQWHS010000480.1:0-4139 GCA_967728665.1 uncultured Chryseosolibacter sp.
CGCTCAGCAATCTTTATCCGCATCCGTTATACGTGTTCTTTCATTATTCTCATCCGCCTTTGTTGCAAAGGCTGAGGGCGTTGGAATAGAAAGCTAACCAGGCAAAAAGGTATATTCGATAGTTTCTATATGAAGAGTTGATAGAAGAGATCATTGTGATGGACATTGAGCTGAGCCACTCCTTTGCATGGGGTTTGAATACGAAAGTCTTTTTTATGGCTTTCAGTACATCCAAAGTTCTATGCTTTTCATCATTGATGAAGTTAAGGGTTAAATTCTTGCACTCAGCTGAATCAAGGTTTCACGCGATTTTGAGGAAGAATTGTGTGCGTAGACGTCTGTGACTACTCGCTCTTCCTCACCGCCATTACCACACTTCCCAAAAATACCATCAACACAAGCCATGAAGATGCCGTGGTGATTTTATTTCCAACAGTGTAAGCTTTGGGTCGAAAAGTAAATTCAATGGTGTGGTCTCCGGATGGAACTTCAATCGCGCGAAGCAAATAATCCGCACGCATCACCGCCGTTTCTTTTCCATCGATCGTTGCAACCCATCCTGGGTAATAAATCTCCGAGAACACCGCTAATCCACCAGTAGATGATGCCGATTTGTAGACTAATTTATTTGGCTTGGTTTCCGTGATCGTTATTGTTGATGTTGAGTCTGCTCCTGTGGCAGTAGGTTGAAATTTCGATTCATCAATGATGGCTATCTGACGCGTGTTTGTGCCACATGTCTTTGCTAACTCTTCTGCAGGTGTTTTTACTTTTACGATTTCCCGCACAAACCAGGCATTGCCGTTCGCAGCATTGTTGTAAATAATATTCGAACGTTCAGGACCGAAAACAATATATTTTACATTCAGCATGTTTAGCGCTGTGTACTTATTCATGTCCATCTGACGTTGCTGTGCATCGCCGTAAAGCTGTCGTGTTTGCAACGAAATACACGAATCATAAAAATCCTGGTAGCGTCTCAACTTTGCGCCGTGATATCCGCCAATAGAATTATGATAGTATGAGGTGCGCGCCTCTTCCCATTGCAGGTTGTATACACGATGATACGATTGGTCTTTTAATAATTCATGGTCGGCTTCATTCATGGCGAAGAAATTACTTTCACGCTTGCGTTTGAACTGACTATCTGAAAAATAACGCTTATCAACGACAGCGAGGTCGATGGTTGTCATCAAAATAAGGAACGCATAAAAACCAATTGGAGAAATTCGTTTATGAACATCGAAATACAACAAGATAAATGCTGCAGTGATAAATGCTAACGAACGAATCGCATCTGCACGGAACAGACTCTTCCTATCGGTGATCAGCGCATTGAGCAAATCGCCTGGCAGCGTGCTTTCAGTGTCTTTGGTGAAATCAAAAACACCGGCAAACAAAATAAGCGCAAGGCATACTCCGCCAGTTGAGGCAAAAGCAATGATTAATTTCTTTTTAGTTTCTTTAGTGATTCCAAGCTGCCATAATTTTTCGATACCCATCAGTCCCAATAGTGGCATGGCAAACAGAGGAAGAAGTAACGCGAATGTTACCGAACGGAATTTATTATAGCCTGGGAGATAATCGAACAGGAAATAATTGAACGCCGCAAAATTGCTTCCCCAGCTCAGCACAATTCCAATCACGGTTATCGATCCAAGCCACCATACCAGGCGCTTGTTGGCAAACGCAACACCCACTGCGAACAAGAACACGATAATCGCGCCAGCATAATACGGTGACGTGTTGAACTGTGGTCCCCAATAGCCAACGGTGTATGGATAAAGTTGATTAACGAGTTGTTCATTTCCTGAGCTTGCTAGTTGGCGTATGACGGAAGATGTCTCACTCGATTGATCTTCTGCGAGTGATCGCATGGAGCTTCCGCCATAAAAATTTGGAATAAGCAATGTGAAAGGTTCGAGTATTCCATCACTGTATGCAAAAGCGTATTCTTTCGAGATGCCACTATTTGATTTGGAGTATGTCTGCTGTGTTGGCAGATCTGACTTCCCGCGAATAGAATAAGATTGGTATTCCATGATCGCCCACATCGGTCCGAAGAAAGTGCAGCCAGCAATGATTCCCGATGCAGCTAGTAATCCTATGGATTTAAAATAATCGGCCGTGTCTTTCTCCTGTATTTTTTCGAGCAACCTGATGATCAGATAAATTCCCAGAATAATCAGAAAGTAGTAGGTGATCTGTAGGTGATTTTCCCTGAGGTGAAGTGAAAGGGCAAGTGATGTGAGGCCAAAGCCGATTAGCTTTCTATTGGTGAACATCAAATGAATACCACCCATCACGAGCGGCATGAATGCAATGGCGCCAACCCTTGCATTATGGCCTGCGCCAATGCCAATGATCATGTAAGATGAAAGTCCAAAGGCAATAGCACCTGCAATGGCTAAGTATGGTCGAACGCCAAAGATCACCAGCATGATATAATAGCAAAGGAACGCGAGGTAAATGTTTGCCGGGGCGGTTGACATGCTAAGTGTGACGAAAGTTTTCACATATGCAATTACTTTATTTCCCCATTGTACACTTATTAGAAATGCTGGCATTCCGCTGAAAATAGCCGGAGCCCAAAGCGCTTCTTCACCGGTCTTTTCACGGTAATCGATAATTGCTTTTGCTGAACCTTGAAATTGTAAAATGTCGTGCTGCTCCAGGGTTTTCCCGTCAAAAAACAGAGGCTTAAAAAAGAATATTGTTACGATCAAAAAAACACTGATGGCGATAACGTGAGGGAGAATGTGCTCCGTAAATCGGATTTTCTTCATGTCTGGAAATTAAAGTCCGCAAAATAGGGATTAATCACTAATGAATGGCAGGAGCCAGTTTAAAATTCGCTACAGATTGTCTTTCAAAATATTGAGTCCGGCAACGAAAATCAAAACTGCGGTGATACGTTTAATGTAAATTGGATTGAATTTTTTTGAACCCAGGCGCGAACCGATTTGTCCACCAAAAAAAACCGCAATAAGCAACGGTAAAATAAACGCCCAGTCGATGGTTGATGCTCGGGAAAGTTGTCCTGCGAGTCCGCTGATGGAATTTACAAGAATGAATAAACTGGCAAGCGCGGAAATTTTTTTCGCTTCGTCCCATTTAATAAGATGAAGTATCGGGGACAGAAATATGCCGCCACCAATCCCGACAAGGCCAGAAAGAAATCCAACACCTCCACCAATGACTGAATTCAAAACCATGTTATCGGATTTAATTTGCTGGGGTTTCGGAGTTTGGATCCAAAGTAAGATTGCAGCAACGACGAGCGAAAAACCGAGGATAATAAAGAACGAGGATTGAGACAATTTCCAAAAGCCACCCATAAACGCCATCGGAATACTCAACACCACGAATGGCCAGAATTTTTTCAGGTCGAGTTTTCCATCTTTATAAAAAATGTAAACACCGCCAGTCACTACAATGACGTTGCATAATAAAGCGGTTGGACGAATGGTTTCAAAATGCACACCCATCACGGCAAGCAATGCCAGGTAACTTGAGCCACCGCCGAAACCAACAGACGAATACACCAATGCAATGAAGAAAAAACTAATCGTTAGAATAATTAAAGAATCCTGCATCAGTTCGCGCGGCCAACAATGATAGACGATAAATTTTTGATGTAGCGTCTCCCTGTACGAACATCTTGAGTAGAAACAGTGAGAATAGAATCTTCGGTACCAGCGAGTTTTTTTCCGTCTTTCTCCAGGACGATATAGACAGTTTCTCCGACGGGTGTGTTGAACAGTTCATTCCACGAGAACACAACTTTGTATCCGTCAGCAGCGGTGGCGATGAAATAGTATTCGCTCATCAGTTTGGGATTGTCTGTATCCAGCGTCACTTCTTTCAACACATCGATGAGCCTTACGCCCTTCATAGCTTTTGCAGTTCCTTTTATTTCACCTTTGTGATTTGAGATTGAAAGATCGCCAATGCTGACCAAGGGAATTTTTTCAAGGTCTGAAATCGAAAATACTTTTTCGGTTTTAACTTTTCCGGATACCGTGAAAGAATTAGTAGTTTGAGAAAATACGAGCGAAGCGATTGCTGAGAACGCTAAGATGACATAGATTTTTTTCATCCGCCTATCGTTGACATCGATTCACTAACGATTTTATTAG
>CBQWHS010000481.1:0-4139 GCA_967728665.1 uncultured Chryseosolibacter sp.
GGATTCAGCAGGGCAAACATCGCAGTCTATCGGTGTGCTCACAAAACGGACTGAAGAGATTGGACGAACGCTTAATGTTATAACAGACATCGCAAGTCAAACGAACCTGCTTGCACTCAATGCAGCCATTGAAGCTGCACGTGCAGGAGATGCCGGTCGTGGGTTCGCAGTTGTGGCGGAAGAAATCCGAAAACTTGCAGAGGATTCAAGAAAGTCAGCTGTCGAAATTGAGAAGATCATCAGCGATGTTCAGAAAGATACTAACGTGGCAGGGAAAGCGATTGATGCCATGGAAGCAAGTGTGAAGGAAGGAAACAAGTCAAGCGTAGAGGCTGAGAAAATCTTCCAGGAGATAGCACGCTCAAGCGAAGAAACATTCGGCGCATCGAAGGAGATACAAGTGGCAACGGTGACACAGAAAGAATCAATCGGAAGCGTGGTGAAGAACATCGAGCAAATCGTTGTTGTATCAGAAGAAACTGCAGCGGGTACTCAGCAAGTGGCCAGTTCAAGTCAACAAATGAACAATGGCATGCTTGACATCTCGAAGGCAGGAGACGAGTTGTCAGCCGTGGCAGCAGAACTTCAGGCTGGTGCAACGCAGTTCAAACTGAAAAAATAGTCTGCCCATCTGGGAAATCTCTCAACTATTAAAATGTGAAATGTTATGAGTACCAATCAGCAAACAGAAATACAAAAAGAGATTGTAAAGGTGCAGCAGATCGTAGTGTTTAAACTGGGGCAAGAGGAATATGGTCTGCCAATCGATCAAATCAAGGAAGTGGTTATTACGCCAACGATCACTCGAATGCCACAAACGCAATTATTTGTCCGCGGTGTTGCAAACATTCGTGGCAACGTAATCGCCATTCTCGACCTCGAAGAAAAATTTGGACTGCAGCGCAGCAAAGAATCTGATCATTCAGGGAATAACTACACGCTGGTAATTGAAAGTGATGAATATAAAATGGGCATCCTCGTTCGAGAAGTGCCCAACACACTTTCGATTTCTTCTTCAAGCATCGAGAGTACCGTGTTTACCGGGGATCAGCAAAGCGATCAATCTTATATCACCGGCATTGTGAAGTTGGAAAAACGTCTCGTGATTATGATTGATATTTTCAAAGTGATCAACGAGCAGGAAGCACAACAGTTGTTCAAAAAAAATGAAGTAGCGGCATGAGACACGCGGTCCTTCAAATAAACGATTTGCATGTGAGTAACGATCCAATTGTCTACACATGCTTCGGCCTGGGTTCATGTATTGGACTCTTTATTGCCGACCGTATTTCCGGAGTGACCGGTGGTGTTCACATTCCTTTGCCTCATTCCGTTGGCTCTGGAGAATTTCTAAGTGCAGCGCGATTAATTGAAATGTTGTTAACCAGTTTTAGTTCGAAAGGAAGCGATCTGTGTTTTCTCCGGGCGAAGATGGCCGGTGGATCACAGGTTTATCAATCAATGATTGATCTTGGCAAACAAAACATCGTCTCGGTTGTCGGCCAATTGACTGAACGAAAAATTTTCCTCGCAGCCTCGGACGTAGGAGGTCGAATCGCCAGGACGGCTCGTTTCAACAGTGTCACCGGGGAACTTAGCATCTCAACCTCTGAACAAAAAACTTATACGATTTAAAAATTATTTGAAATATGAAGAACGTGTTAGTAGTAGATGATTCGTTGTATATGAGGACGGTCATCAAAGATGCACTCGAGCAAGCCGGATATAAAGTAATTGGCCAGGCCTCTAACGGGGAAGAAGCAATCGACATGGCTTTTGATCTGAAGCCGGACATCATCACGCTCGATAATATTCTGCCTGATATGATCGGCACAGACATTCTGAGAGTGTATACCAAAGAAGGTCTGTTCTCGAAAGTGATCATGATAAGTGCCGTAGGGCAAGAGTCAGTGATCCAGGAAGGATTGACGCTTGGCGCGAAAGCGTACATCGTAAAACCTTTTACTTCAGATCAATTGTTGCAGGAAGTTAACAAGTTGTAACCATCATCGAAATGCCAAATTCAAAAATCAGGGCGCTCCTTATTGACGACTCAGGGTTCATGCGAATCATGTTGTCTGATCTGCTGCGAAGAGATGGAAACATCGAGATTGTGGCAACTGCCGCCAATGGTTTTGAAGGAGTCGAAAAAGTAAAATCCCTTAAACCCGATGTTGTTATCACAGACATGGTGATGCCGCAATTCGATGGACTGTATGTTGTTCAACAACTGATGAAGGAGATGCCGTTGCCGATAATCTTGCTGAGCTCCCTTGACAGAACTGATCCGAAAATTTTCGATGCGCTCAAGGAAGGCGCTTTTGATTTCATCGATAAACCACACGAGAAGGAAGTGTTACAAGGTTATTCTCCGCTAACTGCAATGGTTCGTGAAGCTTCGATGACTGATTACATCAAACTTCAGCACCTGCGAAAAGGAAGAAATACTTTTGTCCACGAATTTGAGGCTCGGCTTAACTATGACATCATCGCTATTGGCGCGTCTACTGGTGGCCCAAGTGCAGTTGAGCACATTGTCAATAATCTTCCTGCTAACCTGGCGGTACCGGTTGTGATCGCGCAGCATATGCCGGATCGTTTCATCGAATCTTTCGCGACCAGGTTAAAAGATACAACCGGCCTTCATGTGAGTGTTGCCCGCAATGGAGAACCATTGTTGAGTCGTCACATTTACCTGGCGCCTGGAACTGCAAACATGCGCATCGATCTGAAGGGGTCTTCGCCTTCTGTGCAATATGTCGATGACTATTATATCGAATTTAATCATCCGTCTATCGATTGTATGTTTGAGTCAGTGGCTGAAATATATGGTAGCCGTGCTGTTGGTGTAGTGCTCACCGGCATGGGACGAGACGGAGCGAAGGGATTGTCCAGGATTAAACAAGCTGGCGGTCTCACCATTTCACAAGACGAACATTCATCGGTTGTATATGGAATGCCACGTGTAGCCTATGAGTCTGGCGCTGCAAATCATAAAATTGCCTTATCAGATATTTCAACTTTTATTATAAGTGCTTTATGAGTGATAAAGAAAAAGATAATGAATACAGAGAAATTTTTCTCGCGGAGGCGCTTGAAAATTACTCGGAGATAAACAGGCTGCTTACGGTATTGGAGAAAAATGTGAATGATAGCAAAACGATACAGTCGTTGTTTAGAATAACGCATACGCTGAAAGGCAATGCAACAGGTATGGGCTTTGACAAGATTGCCGAACTTGCTCATGTGATGGAAGACCTCTTCGGTGAAGTTCGTGAGGGAAGGATCCAACTAGGTGACGATATTTTCACACCCGTGTTTAAAGCCGCTGATACCCTTGGAGAACTTATTGATGCAATCAAAAATCCACGCGAAGTAAAATTTCGAGGTATTAAAACAAAGCTTGATGTATTGATAAAAAATGCAAAGCGATCTGCACAGCCTCAAACAGAGAATGTATCAACGAATGAAATTGTATCCGAGATTGCAGAGATCACAAAAGACATCCCCGCTCAGGCGAATGATACAGAGGACCATGAAGATGCAGATTCAGAATCAACTTCGATAAATTTTTCTGACCTCGTTCAAGTGCCCGTGAGAAAACTAGACAACCTTCTCAATCTTGTGGGTGAACTGGTGATTGAACGTGATAGAATTATTGCCAACTATGCTGGAACTCATTCAAGCAACGAATTTTCACGACTCAACAGAATTTCGTCAGATCTTCAATATTCAGTGATGGACGTGAGGTTGGTGCAAGTCGGTTTTCTCTTCAACAAATTTCACAGGATTGTTCGGGATGCCGCAGCGAAGGAAGGAAAAAAAGTTAACCTTAAACTTGAGGGAACAGAGACTGAGATTGACCGTAACATCCTGCAGGTAATTAGTGATTCACTCATCCATCTTATCCGGAATTCAGTGGGACATGGAATTGAAAATCCTGACGATAGAAAAAAATTAAATAAGCTCGAAGAAGGAACGGTTGTTCTTTCTGCCAGCAGCGAATCGGATACAGTCATTATTAAGATCAAGGATGATGGTTCCGGAATTGATCCGCAACGAATCCGTCAGAAAGCTATCGAAAAGGGAATCATCAGTTCGCAGGATGCAAGCCAGATGACGGATCGCGATTTGATCAA
>CBQWHS010000482.1:0-4137 GCA_967728665.1 uncultured Chryseosolibacter sp.
TATCGTCCACCTCAGGCCATTAATATTTCCACAACAAAAAAACTTTTATCCGGAGTTGGAGTCACTGGTAATGAGAACGATGCGAACGAAATTGACTACTTCATCCGTGAAAAGTTGAAGGAAGTAAACCTGGAGCCGTCAGAACCAGCGGATAAACCGACACTCATCAGAAGAGTTTACTTTGACCTGATAGGAATTCCTCCAACTGTAGAAGCAGCCAACGCTTTTATCCAGGATGATTCACCGGATGCTTATGAGAAAGTTGTTGACCAACTTTTGAAGTCTCCACACTTTGGTGAGAAATGGGCATCGTGGTGGCTTGATCTCGCGCGTTATGCCGACACAAAAGGTTATGAACGCGATGTCTATCGAAACATCTGGCGATATCGTGATTGGGTTATCAAAGCATTCAACGAGGATAAATCTTTCGATCAATTCACGATTGAGCAACTTGCCGGCGACATGCTGTCAAATCCCACAGATGATCAATTGATCGCGACAGCTTTTCATCGCAACACCATGAATAATGATGAAGGTGGAACAGAAGACGAGGAGTTTCGGGTCTCATCACTCATCGATCGCGTAAGCACAACCTGGGAAGTTTGGCAGGGAACAACAATGGCATGCGTGCAATGTCATAGTCATCCATACGATCCTATTCATCATGAAGAATATTACAAAGCGATGGCGATCTTCAACAACACGCGTGACGAAGACACAGAGGGCGAGCATCCGAATCTGCGGATGTATTCTGTCGATGATGAAAAAAAATTGCAAGAGATCCGAAATTGGGTCTTGCATCATAGTGACGAAAAGAAATTGTTTGAAGTCGATCGTTTCCTCAAAACCCTCGAGCCAAAATATCACCCCCACGATTTCGATCAATTTGTAAATGGAGAGTTGATTGACACGAAATGGCTTGGTATTCGTTCGGGTGGAAGTGCAAGGATGAAAAACATTCCGCTTGACGGAAAAGATTTATTGTTCATCAATTATTGGTCTGGTAATGATGGCGGAAAATTAGAAATCAGATTAGATAAACTTGACGGCGAAGTCCTCGCGACTACAAAGTTGCAAAAAACCTCCGAAAGGAAAGTGATCAGCATCGATCTAAAAAAAATAGAAGGAAGACACGATTTATATTTTCGATTTATGAATCATTCGATTAAACCAACGGAGTCCGTTTGTGGTATTGAATGGTTTGCTTTTCGCGATAAATTACCTGGACTGCGAGATAATGATTTCAGTCAAATTGAAAACGAATTTAATAGTCTTCTTAACGCGAAAGTCGACAACACACCCGTGACGATTGAAAATATTGCTGCACAAAAAAGAACAACACATATTTTCGAGCGCGGAAATTGGATGGTAAAAGGTAAAGCAGTTGAACCTGGCGTCCCTGCAGCCCTTGTGCAAAATCGACCTTCGAATATTTCAGACAGACTTGCATTTGCACAATGGTTGATTAGCAAAGAAAACCCGTTGACGTCACGTGTTATAATCAATCGCGTTTGGGAACAGATGTTTGGTTTTGGACTCGTGGAAACGCTCGAAGATTTTGGTTCTCAAGGTGCAGCGCCAACGCATTCTGAGTTGCTCGACTGGCTTGCACTTCGATTCATGAACACGAACAAATGGAGTATAAAGAAAACGCTCAAGGACATTGTGATGTCGTCTACGTATCGGCAAAGTTCATTTGTAACGCAGGAGTCGCGCGAAGCAGATTTGCAAAACAGATTTCTTAGTCGCGCTCCCAGAATTAGACTTACTTCCGAACAAGTCAGGGATCAGGCACTGGCAATTAGCGGTTTGTTGAGTGAAAAAATGTATGGGCCTAGTGTGATGCCATATCAGCCATACGGCATTTGGCAATCCGTATGGAGTGGCGCAAATTGGAAACAAAGCAAGGAAGAAGACCAATACCGAAGAGGCCTCTATACATTTATTAAACGAACGAGCCCTTATCCTTCCATGATGATGTTTGATGGATCGAGTAGAGAGGTTTGTGTTGGCAGACGTATTCGAACAAATACTCCACTGCAAGCTTTAGTTACGTTGAACGATTCTGTTTTTGTTGAGGCATCAATTCACCTGGCAAAACGAATGATGAAGAGCTCAGGATCTCTTGATGAAATGCTGTCAACAGGGTATTCACTGCTGACCTTCAGAGAAATTCCTCTAACTAAAAGAGAAATATTAAAAAATTTGTACGATGAGACACTCGTAGAATATCATCATAACAATGATGGCGCAAAGGAACTCTTAAAAACGGAGAAACCGGACACAGCGCTGGCGGCCATGGTTGTTGTGGCAAACGCGATGCTCAACCTTGATGAAGTCATTATGAAAGAATAACTATCGGATGATGTTTGATCCTGAAAAAGATATTTTAAAAAATGTTTCGCGGAGGCATTTTCTGATGGAGAGTGCAATGGGTCTTGGCGCTTTTGCATTTGGTTCGATGATGGGAAGTTGCCAATCTAAAAATCCGCTCATGGTATTGGCTACAGATCCGATGCTTCCAAAGGCTTCTCATTTTTTCGGAAAAGCCAAGCGCGTAATATTTTTGCACATGGCGGGCGCACCTTCTCAATTGGAGTTGTTTGATTTCAAACCTGAATTACAGAAACTAAATAATAAACTTTGTCCGCCGTCTTTGCTTGAGGGAAAACGATTTGCTTTTATCCGCGGCACGCCTAAAATGTTGGGACCTCAAGCCAACTTTGTGCAACGAGGTCAATCTGGTTCCTATGTTTCCGATCATCTTCCACACTTTGCAAACATGGCAGATGAAGTTTCATTTTTGAAGGGAGTTTTCACAGATCAGTTCAATCACGCACCTGCTCAACTTTTCGTTCATACGGGAAGTCCAAGGTTAGGAAGACCAAGCATTGGATCGTGGGCAACGTATGGGCTAGGCTCAGAAAATAATAACCTTCCGGGATTTGTCGTGTTAACCTCTGGTGGCAAAACACCGGACGCAGGTAAGAGTGTTTGGGGAAGCGGATTTCTTCCCTCAGTTTATCAAGGCGTGCAGTGCCGATCTGAAGGAGAACCTGTTTTGTTTTTAAATGATCCTCACGGTGTGAGCCGTGACATCAAGAAGAAAAGTATCGACGCGATCAACGCCATTAACAACGAACATTTTAAAGAAGTTGGTGATCCGGAAACGCTGACCCGAATTGCTCAATACGAAATGGCTTTTCGGATGCAGATTTCTGTGCCAGAGGTAATGAACATCAACACCGAGCCGGAATCTATTCATCAATTGTACGGAACAACGCCAGGTAAATCTTCATTCGCAAATAATTGCCTTTTGGCAAGAAAACTGGTAGAGCAGGGCGTGCGCTTCGTTCAGTTATTTGATTGGGGCTGGGACAGTCATGGTACGGATGAGAACCTTGCGATCGATATTGGATTCCGAAATAAATGTCGCGAGATTGATAGACCGATGACTGCTTTGTTGCTCGATTTGAAACAACGTGGATTGCTGGATGAGACGTTAGTTGTTTGGGCTGGTGAATTTGGTCGTACACCGATGCAGGAGAATCGCGAAAATAAAGACATGCCGTTTCTAGGTCGCGATCACCATGTTGAAGCATTTACAATTTGGATGGCAGGGGCGGGAATCAAGAAGGGGATGAGTTGGGGAGAGACAGATGAGATCGGCTATTATCCAGTGAATGGAAAAGTTTCTGTGCATGATGTCCAGGCGACCATCCTTCACCAACTTGGTCTGGACCATGAAAGACTAACCTATCAATTTCAAGGACGACCATTCCGCTTGACAGATGTTTCCGGAAAAGTGATCCAGGAAATTGTGGCGTAACGCGTTCGAAGTAACACCATATGAAAATAAACCGTAGAGATTTTTTAAGCATTTCCGCCATGACAGGAACAACCGTAGCACTCAATTCACTGGAAGCCTTTGCTAGTCCGCTGGGCACAACGCAGCAAAGTGGATATTCATTATTAATCTTCGCGACCAATTGGGGTTTCCCGGGCAACTGGGATCAGTTCTGCGCAAAGACAAAAGAATCCGGATACGATGGTGTTGAAGTTTGGTATCCCACCGATGAAGCACAACGAAAAGATTTCTTTGCGGCGATTCAAAAATACAATTTGAAATTTGCCTTT
>CBQWHS010000483.1:0-4135 GCA_967728665.1 uncultured Chryseosolibacter sp.
TCATGCAAATGGCACTTAAATTGTACCTTTGCGTTATACAAATCAGAACTTGTATGGCACGTTTAGAAGACTTAAAAAAGCGGCTGCAGCCCGGCAAGGTGTACCGGAGAAACGATCTGACTCCTTGGTCGAAGTCGGTTGACCGACATTTGGATCAGTTGGTTGAGGAGGGGACACTTCAGAAAGTGTCACAGGGATTGTATTACTACCCTAAAAAAACTGTTTTCGGTGTTGTTCCTCCGGACGAGAGTGTCCTTGTTGAAGGCTTTCTAAAAGACAATCGTTTTCTTGTTACTTCTCCGAATGCATATAACAGTCTAGGGGTTGGTACTACGCAGTTGTATAACACGCGGACTGTGTACAATCATAAGCGGCATGGAGAGTTTAAGTTGGGCAACCGGACTTTTGAATTTCGTAGGAGACCTCATTTCCCACAAACCACTACACCGGAATTTCTCCTTGTGGATCTCGTGAATAATCTTGATTCCCTTGCGGAAGACCAGGAGGAGGTGTTAAAGAACGTGGCAAGAAAAGTGCACAGCATGGACACGCGTAAAGTAAAAACTTATGCAAACAGATATGGAAGTGTCAGGACGAAAAAACTATTCTCTCAGTTCCTAACGCAGACGCCTCAACATGCCCTCTGATTACCTGCACAATCATCCTGAATTTCCTGCATTACTACGAATTCTTGAGGCAGAGACAGACATTCTCGCAGGCCTGATCGAAAAGGACTATTGGATTATGCATGTTCTTAGTGGTCTGAAGAAACAAGGATTTGATTTTGAATTGAAGGGCGGTACGTCTCTTTCTAAGGGATATAAAATCATTGAACGATTTTCGGAAGATATCGACATCCATATTAAGCCACCTCCGGACATGCAAGTGGTGGAAGATCCACGTAAGGACAAGCCAAGCCACATTGAAAGTCGAAAGAAATACTATGATTGGCTAACAAGTGAAATCAAGATTGATGGAATCGTTTCTGTTGAACGCGATCATGCTTTCGACAATGAAACGTTTACAAGTGGTGGCGTCAGGCTGATTTATAAATCCGTTGTTGATCCTGTTCCTGGAGTTAAAGAAGGAATTCTATTAGAAGCAGGCTTTGACAATGTTACACCTAATGAGAAACTGACAATCAGTTCCTGGGCTTACGATAAGGCATCTACTACCGAAGGGATTTCGATCATTGATAACCGGGCCATTGACATCATCTGTTATCATCCGGGTTATACATTTGTAGAAAAACTGCAAACCATTGCCACGAAATTTCGTCAGGAACAAAGCGATGGAAAAGAGCGGGCAAATTACATGCGGCAATACTATGATGTGTATAGTTTGCTTGCTAACGACCTTGTCCTGAAATTCATCGGAACCGCAGATTACGAAGCACACAAAAAAAGGAGGTTCCCTAAGAAAGATTTGGAAACACCCATTGCTGAAAATGAAGCGTTTAAACTTTCAGATCCAAAACTTCGTGATGCCTTTAAAAAGAGATATGTAAGCACTAAGTCTTTATATTATACTGGTCAGCCGGATTTTGATGAGGTAATGAAGAGAATTGGAGATTTTTTAAATAAACTTTAAGCCCCAACTATGGCCACACAGAAAACGACAAGGCTTAGTCTTCGTATTTCACGCAGGCAACGCGACCTCTTTGAGCAAGCCGCTGAAATCAAGGGGCATAAATCGCTTAGTGATTTCGTGCTTGCGGCTACTTCTGAAAAGGCAGAAGCTATCATGCAAAAACATAATGCGTGGCTTTCTTCTGAGCGTGATCGCGAAATTTTCTTTAATGCTCTCATAAACCCGCAGGTTCCAAATACCAGGCTAGGGAACGCCATGAAGCTTCAATGCAAATTCAATTCGGAGAGACACTAAGCTGACTGAATTTCACCCACGGAAATTCTTCTTTCCATTTTTCTGGAACTTTGATCAATTTCCCATTTTCATCCCAAGTCCAATAATAATGAACACCAGGAGCAATGCCTCCCTCAACCGGTTCATCCCTGACAAAATGGATTTTTAAGACCTTGCCGTTGCGGCCAATATTCGCATAGAGGGAGTTGTTCATATCTCCCCAGAAACTTGGTCCTTTTGTTTTCCAGTGAAATGCTCTTTCTATTACCATCCCATTCTCATCATACTCAATTTTTTGTTCGCCAAACTCCCGAGACGCAATTTTTCCTGAGGAGTGCCATGTATTCGTAGAATCGTTTCCAAAGCGGTATTTCAATTTTCCGGTTTCAAAAAACTCTTCCTCATATATAGTTTCTCTTCGAGATCCTTCTGCTTTATGTTCTGGATCGAACTCACTACGAAATATAAAGGGGTAATGCCTTTCTAACGCTCTTTTATGAATTTGGCGATTTTCAAAACGGGCGAATTCCTGTCTGTATGTAGTGTCGCCAACCTTATATTCAATGAATTGAGCTTTCAATTGCCCATCTTCAAACCAAGTTTCAGTTGTGTCGTTCCTGGAATATCCGGAGAGTCGGCCAGATGGATAAAAGCTTTTCTCCCAAAGCGGTTGTGGTTCAAAGTACAGCTCGCTGTCAGGGTAATTTACTAACATTTTAATCTTGCCGTCTTCATAAAATGTCATCCACATGCCTTCTTTGAAACCGTATCGGTTGGTCCTGTTGATTGTCTTACCATTGTATGATTCACTCGTGGGCTGAACAACTTGATAATGATCACTTGAGGTTTCAACTTTTTTACCCTTAAAAAATGTTTCATAACCGCCGTTTGGAAGACCTGCAATTTTAAATTCAATTGAAAAGCAACAGTCGCAATCACAGTAGTCTCCCTCGTATTCCTTATAAGGCTTCAGAAAAAGTTGATTATTCTTGAAAGCGATTTCTGGTTTAAACTCAGCACAACAATTTTCAGTGAAGTTCACCGTCATAAAGGTGACGCCATCTTCAGTTCGCTTTTCAGTTATGCGATTTATCAGCCTATAGGGATCATAGGTGTTATTGCATGGGGTCGATTTCCAATCGACTAATTTAGCTTTGCCTGTCTTAAGTTTGCCACCTTGGCCACACGACAATATTGACGGCGCCATGATTAGAATTATAGTCGCGCTTAGTATTCGCATAAAAACATTTGTCATGCTCGTAATCTGATGGGTCTATTAAAGGCTTCCTGGGAAACTTTGAAATGCTCGGCTAAAATCTTGATCACGTCTTTTGATAATCCCTTTTTATAATTCAGTATATCTGACACGAGCCCTTTGCTGACATTTAATATTCTCACTAAGTCTTTGCTCTTGAGGTTATGTTCCTTCATTAAGGAATGAAGCAGTGCAATTGGGTCAGCTTCCGACCACGAGTTATGATCTTTGTCCCATTTCTCAATCAGTACTGTTAATAGCTCGATCTCATCGTTCAGTTCAGGCGATTTGAGTGGTTGAGACACGAGTTCATTCAATATGCTGCAATATTGCGAATACTGGCGTTTTGACTTGATGACCCTATACTTTAAACGTGCCATAAACATTGAAATTAATCATAAAAAGGAAGTTCACAAAACGTGAACTCCTGGAATCATTGATGGAGCCTTTTTATTTGCTTGCTGAATCTTGCAAAGATTTACCGTTCTTAAACTTTGCCCTCAGCAAGCCCATATCCTGACTCACCTTCAAATCCAAGATCTTTCCGTAGTGCTGTGTAGTTTTCAAATTCCGGTGACCTAACAACTTACTTACCGTTTCCATCGGAACGTCATTCGCTAATGTCACAGTTGTGGCAAAACGTATGTCGTGCAGTATGAACGTCATCTTCTTTTTTATTTCACAGGCATCCGCGATGTCTTTCAGATACGAATTCATTTTCTGATTGCTGAGGACTGGAAGAAGTCGCCCATTGCTTAAGGACTGCGGATCTTCTTTATAACAGTCTAAGATTTCAAGTGCTGTGGAAGCAAGGGAATTCTGGCGGCAGTATCAGTTTTTTGTCGGCTTTGTCCATATCCATTTCTCGCCATCGATACCAATTGTGATTTCATCAGCGGTTAGTTTTTTCACATCTGCGTAAGCTAGACCGGTGTAGCAGCACAAGATGAAAATGTCTCGCACAGTTCGTCTTCGGTCAGGAAAGATCTTTCAACTTCACGCTTTGTCATTTTGAAG
>CBQWHS010000484.1:0-4134 GCA_967728665.1 uncultured Chryseosolibacter sp.
GCTCAACAGCGAGCGAAGGATAGTCTTGATATTAAAATTGGCCAGATGATTTTGATTGGCTTTCCTAAACAAGAAGTCGATCAGGATGTCTTGCGTGAAGTCTCTGAAGGAAAAGTTGGCTCTATCATTTATTTTGAAAAAAACGTTCCGCCAAAGAATTCGTTTGTCCTTCTCAAGAAGATGAATTGGACCTATCAGAAAGCTGCACCGATTCCATTGCTAATTTGTATCGACCAGGAAGGCGGTCGGGTAAATCGACTAAAAGACAAATATGGTTTTCCAAAATCGATCACCGCGGAAGCAATGGGAAAGGACCCAAATCTTGATTCTGTAAAATTTTATAGTGAAGCAACAGCGAGTACACTTTCGGGTCTGGGTTTCAATGTGAACTTCGCTCCTGTTGTGGACCTTGGATCAAACCGAAATAATCCCATCATCGCGAAAGTTGGTCGTGCATTTTCGGCAAACGAAGATTCTGTTATTATGATGGCGAAGGAAGTTATCAAAGCGCATCATAAGTATAACGTGCTCACAGCACTAAAACATTTTCCTGGCCACGGCAGCTCGAAAGATGATACACACAACGGAATAGCGGATGTCACGCAAACTTGGGAACAGCGCGAGTTGAAGCCTTATCAAGCCCTTATTGATTCTGGTTATGTCGATGGTATAATGTCCGCGCACATTATTAATAAGAATCTTGATCCAGATGCATTGCCCGGAACTTTGTCCGACGATGTGCTTACGGGACTTCTGAGAAACAAACTTCATTTCAACGGAGTAATTTTTTCAGATGACATGCAGATGCAGGCAATCACAAAATATTATGGCTTGGAAGAGGCGATCAGGATGGCGATAAATGCAGGCATCGACATCATGTGTTTTTCCAATAATATTTCGGGAAGCGATGAGCGTACAGTAAATAAAGTTCACAGCATCATCCGGGGGTTTGTCGATAAGGGAGTAATAACTAAAGAACGAATCGATCAAAGTTTTAGACGAGTACTCGCGATGAAGAAAAAATTGTCAGCGGGAAACGATCTCGCGGACGCGCGCCAGCAACTTGAAAAAGCGGAGGAAGAGTTAGCAAAAGCGAATGCAACGCTTGCGGAGTATAAAGATGTAATAGACAAGGCGGCGAAAAAGAAGGCGAAGAAGAACAAGAAAAAGAAAAGGTAATTTCGTTGGAACCATTTACAATTACCGCGGCTGCATCGGGATTAGTGCCGATTATTATCAGCGTTCCACATTGCGGAACATTATTTCCTGATCAAATCAAATCGGAATTCAAATCAGAATTAATAACGGCTCCTGACGACACAGATTGGTTTGTAAATAAACTTTATGACTTTGTGCCGTCGATGGGAATGACAATGATTGCGGCCGTATACAGTCGCTGGGTAATAGATCTGAATCGTGATCGAGACAGTAAACCGTTGTATACAGATGGACGAATCATTACCGAACTATGTCCAACAACAACAGTTCTTGGCGAACCGGGATATATTGATAGACGGAAATCAGTTGAGCCATCGGATATGAATTGGCGAATCGAAAAATTCTACGATCCGTATCATGCGAAGATTCAAGAGTTACTGGATGGGTTAATTGCAAAATTCGAATGCGCCCTTTTATGGGATTGCCATTCCATTCGACAAATAGTTCCCACCATTCAGAACGACAAATTTCCGGATCTAATTTTGGGAAGCGCCGATGAGAAATCAGCTGGCCAGGTTTTTATCGATACCGCGTTGAAAAATTTATCCTCAGGCTCATACTCGCTCAATCACAATCATCCTTTTAAAGGGGGAACAATTACTCGTAATTTCGGGAAGCCAAAAAAGAATCAACATGCGTTGCAACTTGAAATGTCGAAAGTAAACTACATGGACGATTTGGAATTAAAGTATCATGAAGGCCGCGCAAATAAAATGCGGGAAGTGCTGAAGCGGACGCTTGGTTCGATTGCTGAACATTTGTTGAAAAAATAACATTTCATGAACCTGAGATATTTTCGTTTCGAGGCGCTACGACAAAAGAATGGATGGATCAGTCCGGCTTATGTTGGTGCAGATGAATCTGGTAATATTCAATATCTGTCGGATAAGTTGCCAGCGAACGAAATTTCGGCTGAATACATCAGCGGATATGCGCTGCCCGGTTTTCAAAATGCGCATTCACATGCCTTCCAATATGCGATGGCAGGCAAGGCGGAAACTCATCAGCCTGGATCAAGTGATGATTTCTGGAGCTGGCGCGAAGCTATGTATGTCTGTGCGTTGAGTATGGATCCGGATCAAATGCAGTCTGTCGCGACTATGCTGTATGCGGAGATGCTACGGAAGGGCTACACGCACGTTGCCGAATTTCATTATCTCCACCATGACAAAAATGGAAAACCGTATTCTAATTTGTGTGAAATGGGAATGCGGCTCCTGCAGGCCGCGAAGGATGCCGGAATAAAAATCACGTTGATTCCCGTGTTTTACCAAAAAGGCGGATTTGGAAAAGATCCACAACCGCGACAACGAAGATTCATTTCTAAAACAGTGGATGACTATTTCAAGTTAGTTGATGAGTCACAACGGCTTGTTAGTCAATATGCGAATGCAACGTTGGCTTTCAGTGTGCACTCGCTTCGTGCTGTTGAGCCGGATGATATAAAAAAAACATTTAACGATGGTCCGGCTAAATTGCCTTTTCATCTTCACCTCTCAGAGCAGTTGAAAGAAGTTGAAGACTGCGTGAGCTATCTTGGAAAACGTCCGGCAGAATGGTTGTTGAGTAATCTTCCTGTGAATAATCGTTTTCACTTAATTCATTGTACGCATTTAAACGATGAAGAAGTGCGAAGGCTCGCGGCTTCCGGAGCTCATGCCGTGTTGTGTCCTGGCACGGAAGGAAATTTGGGAGATGGAGTATTCAGGCTAAGCGATTTTAGACGTGAAGGAAATTGGTCTATAGGAACAGACAGTCACATTAGTTTAAATCCTTTGGAAGATTTGCGATGGCTTGACTATTCCCAACGCTTTACTACGCACCGAAGGAACACGTTTGATGATGGCGCTTCCGTTCTTTTGAATGAGACGATTCGCTCTGGAAGAAAAGCGATGGGAAATATTCAGGATGAATTTTTTGAAATCGGAAAACCATTTGATGCAGTTATTTATCGCAGCGATTCTCCCCTGTTGTCCGATAAAAACCTTAAATCAATTCTTCCTACGATTTTATACACCTGCGATAGTAGTGACTGCCTCGGTACAATAGTTAATGGGAAGTGGGTGGTGAAAGACCAACAGCATAATAACATCAAGGCGATTCGCGAAGTTTTTAAATCGACAATGAAAACGATCGCCTTTTAATATGGATTCTACCATTAGAAAAGTTCAAAAATCAGACAATCCACAAGTGGCAAAGATCATTCGTAGTGTAATGCCGGAGTTTGGTGCAAGTGGTGCCGGCTTTGCTATTCATGACAAGGAGGTTGATAATATTTTTGAATCCTATTCTTCTCCGCGTGCTGCATATTTCGTTTGTGAACTTGGTGATCAGATCGTCGGCGGTGGAGGCATTGCACCATTAGAGGGCGGTGACTCTTCTGTATGTGAACTAAAGAAAATGTATTTTTTGCCTGCTGGCAGGGGAAAAGGACTTGGGCAAAAAGTTTTGTCAGCGTGTATTGAGGCGGCTACAAAGATTGGTTTCCAAACTTGTTATCTCGAAACCTTCAACACCATGAAGGATGCGATGAACCTCTACGAAAAAAAAGGGTTCAAAAAAATTAGCGGACCAATGGGCAACACTGGTCATTTTGCATGTGACACGTTTTATGCATTGCCATTGAAATAATCTTTGCGATGCTATAGAGTGAAGTGTGGATTAAAAATGATTCCGACCAAGTTATTCCACGGGTCTTTCACGGTGGCGACAATAATTCCTTCACCGACTTCAGTTGGCTTCTCATATTCCGATGCTCCATTGGCGATAAAGACTTTATAGATTTCTTCAACGTTTTCTACTCCCCAGTAGCTAACGACTCCGCCTTCCTTGCTCGGCGATGCATTGTCTTCTGGTTGTAGTGTCGGTGACTGAAAAATGTTGACCAAAAATAGGTTAAAAAGTTAACTATTATTT
>CBQWHS010000485.1:0-4133 GCA_967728665.1 uncultured Chryseosolibacter sp.
GACACCGCTCCAACACCCTCTTACACGAATACGCTTGTAAATAAATTTAAAAGTGCAGGAGCCATCGTTCGTTATTCATTGTATTCCGATCTTGGTCATAATGTTTGGAACAGAGCCTATAGCCAGTCGGATTTTTTTACCTGGATGTTATCAAAGAACAAAGCAAACATTCATGCTTATGCAGGTAACACCACAATTGTGAGAAGTCAAAGTAAATATCCGAAACTGATTTTAGCGGAAGGGTTCTTGGCTTACCAATGGGAAAAAGATGGAGTGATTATTTCGACAGCAAAGTCGAATACGTACACTGCGACTGCACCTGGAAATTATCGCGCACGATTTAGCAGGTTATCAACAGCGCCTACATCAACTCAGTGGAATAAGTGGTCAGCGACTATCACTGTTACGGAGAGCACAGCAACAACTATCGCGTCCGTTGGTGAGGAGGAAATCATCGATACAGATAGTTTAAATTTTGAAGTTTTTCCTAATCCGACGACAAACCAGATCAATGTTCAGTTCTTTGTCGAAGGAAATGGTGCGACAAATATTAAGCTAATGAATTCTTTTGGCGCAACCGTTCTTGACAACACCTATGAGGCGCTTGCAGGAACAAATACGTTTGAAATTTCTCTTCCATCGGGATTAGCTCGTGGTTTGTATTTCGTCGTCATGCAGCATGGTAGATCTCAGATGCGAAGAAAGTTGATGATCTTAGAACAATAAGTCTTAATTCAACTTCCGTCCAAACATATCAATAGATCTATATAAAAAAATTGAAATTTCGTGGTATTGGGGTGAGGTTGAGAGGCCCTCGACGGGAAGGATTTCGAAAAGACCTGGACAGGCCATTGCCCTGGACTTGGGTGCTCTAAAACGATCAGATTTGAAGTTTTCAACATTAAACCAGGCTTGAACACCAAATAATATTTGGTGTTCAATGGTGTAATATTTAGTTACCCAATGGCAGAATTACGGTACGAATGTAACACTTTCGGTGTCATCCTACATGGCATCCCAAGGCTACGACGCATTGCCTGGTCTGCATGGTATTTTTAGGAAAATATGGAGGAGAGCGAAGTAGAAGCAACTGCCCTGTAGCATAGTTACTCTCACTTCGCCGTGAATTTCCTTTATAGGCATTTCTCAAGTGAAACAAAATCACAGACCCGCATCCACAGGCTGGTTGTCACATTTCAAGATGAGAGAATAACCTTATAATGTATCCTCTGCGGTAAATCCGCCGATAGGTTCACTCGATTTTTGCTCAGTCATTGTGGAAGCCTTCGTGTTCTTAGTGCTGTTGATCACCGTAAACGAAAGGGTCACAACTGCGCAGATAACTACTAAAAGTATGATTTTAACTTTCATAGAATATTTATTTACAATGTTAGTTGTGTGTGCATCATTATATCTTGCCCGGATCGGTACCACCACCGGTTGTGAGTTCAGTTTCGGTTTTAGGAGACACTTCTTCTTCAGTGCAAGACATTATGGCTAATGCACTGATGGTAGAGAACAAGAAGATGTAAATGAATTTTTTCATAATAGAATGATTTTTAGGTTTTAGGTTTTAGGTTTTTTTTCTGATTAAATTGTGACCCAAAGTTGGCTGAATCGTTTTTAGTTTTTTCAGGTAAACATTTTCCAAAGTCACACGTGTACGAAATCATTTTTTATCCCTTAAAAAAACGATGCCTGCTTGTCATTCTCTTGGTCTTCCCATATGTCACGTCTGCACAAGAAAAAAGTAAAATTGATTCTCTTGAGTCAATCATTCAAAGCAAAACGGGTGTTGATAAATTTGATCCGTTAATAAGCCTCGTGAGAACTTATGCGTCGAATGACAATGATAATGCGTTAAAGCATGCGTACATCGCTCGACAAACAGCCTTGCAATTCGGAGACACCAGTCAGATTGTACTTGCGTCGAGAATAGTCGGGCAACTTTTAAACAGATTAGAGAAAGCAAAGGAGGCCGAATCACTTCTTACTGAGGTGCTGCCAGTAGCCAAGCGGAACAAGCTCCGCGACGAGTATAAGAACATCTTGAATAACTTGGCAGTTGCATATTCTGTACAGGCCAAATACGATCAAGCACTTGAAATGCATTTTCAAACACTTGTCCTTCGCGAAGAAGACAACAATAAGGAAGAAATTGCGGTATCGTTAAATAACATTGGGTTCGTGTACTTCAAACTTATTAACCTAGATAAAGCACTTGAGTACTACCAACGGGCGTTGAGATTAAAGCTTGAAATTAACGACACTCGTTTCCTTGATCGACTATATATCAACATTGGTTTGTGCTATAGTTATTTGAAACAGTACGAAACATCTCAGGAGTATTTTCAAAAAGCCTTCAAGGCTTGCGGAGAAGATTGCAGTAACGAGACACGAATGGAAGGAGCACTTGGACTTGGTATTTCGTATTACGCAATAAGGAGGTATCAAGAGGCTAGAGAGCAGCTTGAGAGCTCGTACCTAATTGCAAAGAAAGTGGATAACAGGCGGTTTCAGGCTGAGAATCTCATTACCCTAGCAAAGACATATTTTGCTGAGCAGAATTATGAAAAAGCAGGGCTTGCCTTAGCGGAATGTGAGACAATTGCAGCTGAGTCGCACTATAACCAAATTCTAATTGATGACTATCGGGTATCCTCTCGTTTGTTTAACACTCTAAAGAATTATGAGAAGGCTGCATATTATCAAAATCTTTACATTGAACTCAAAGACAGTATTTATAACGAAAACTTGATTGGCAATCTTGCAAAGATTCAAACAAATTATGCCGAACGGGTAAACCTAAAAACAATTCAGGATAAAGAAGAAGTAATCGAACGTCAGCGAGTTCTGAATGTTGCTATTGTCATCATAGCGATTCTGGCCAGCTTATTGATCTTCGTTTTGTATTGGAGCAATCACGTTAAGAAAAAAGTAAATCAAGCACTTTCTGACGCCAAGCTTATCATCGAAGATCAAAACAGACAGCTTCTCAGTTCTAACTTTAATCTTGACAAGGAACTCAAAGAGAAAAACACCGAGCTCCAAAGAGCAAACGAATCTCTTTTGAAAGTAAATGAGGAGCTCGATAATTTCATCTACAAAACATCACATGATATCCGTGGGCCTCTCGCCAGTTTGAAGGGAATGTGCAACGTTGCATTAATGGATGTTCATGATCCCGTAGCGCTGAACTACCTGAAGAAACTAGACATCACGGCAGATAAGCTCAACACAATTCTCACGCGACTTCTCATTGTTAACCAGATCAACAATTCCACGCTGGCATCTGAGCCGATTGATTTCAATGACATTATCCATGATCTGCTTCTTCTTGAGAAAAAGAAAGGTTTGCCACCACATCTTATTATTAAATCCAATGTTGAGCCAAACATTGAGTTTTCATCAGACAAAGAATTTGTAAGAATTATTCTGGAAAACCTGATCGACAATGCTATCAAATTCTATAATGATTCTGACCGCATAAATCCATTTGTTGATATTTCTATTGTTGAGGAAAAAAACCAGGTAAAAATTAAAGTGCTTGATAACGGCATCGGAATCAGTGAAGTCCATCCAGATAAGATATTCCAAATGTTTTCCAGGGCCTCTGAACGTTCTGAAACCGGGGGAATTGGTTTGTACATTACGAAGACCGCTGCTGAAAAATTAGGTGGCTACGTCAACCTGAAAACAACTCCCGAAGGATTCACCGAATTTTCTGTTCTGTTGCCCATGGCTGGCGCAAAAGTCATGGCTTAATTTCCGTTCTGCTGAACTTTTAGCCCGTTCTGGGGATTTCTATATTATCCTGCTATTTTAGCGCGATTTTGTTCAATGAAAACGTTTAAACGATACACTGTTACCGCTGCATTGCCGTATGCCAATGGTCCTCTGCACATCGGACACATTGCAGGAGCATATTTGCCCGCAGACACTTATGTCCGATTTCTTCGCCTTCGCGGAGAGGATGTAGTTTTTGTTTGTGGCTCAGATGAGCATGGCGTGGCCATCACTATTGGTTCCAAAAAAGAAGGTCTGTCGCCAAAAGCTTTTGTTGACAAGTATCATTCGGTGATGAAGAAAGCATTCGAGGATTTTGGAATTTCGTTTGATATCTATTCACGGAC
>CBQWHS010000486.1:0-4127 GCA_967728665.1 uncultured Chryseosolibacter sp.
TTGCAAGCGGTGTGGCCACGATTTTATAACATGCGAATGTGGCTTCCGGAATGCCGACAGATACACCTTCAATTCTCGTATTCACGTAATCAGTTGGCTGAGTTGGAACAACTTTCTTGATCAGTTTAAGATTTTTTTCATCGGCCCCAGCCCAAACCTGAAGTTCTGATGGAGGCATACACATGGCACCAATATTTTTCGCAAAACTTAGTGTGACGTTTTTAATTATTGTTTTCCCATCAAAGAAAAATAAAGCTTGCAGCGGCTCCTCGCGAAAGGCCATCCAAACCGGATCGCGGTAAAAATCAGGCATTCCTTTTTTGCCGTCAATGAGCGTTTCAATTCCATCGCCTGCGTAACGTTGATTGGGAGTTGATTTCAATTCGGCACGTAATGGTTTAATCCCCTTCGTAAAGAAAATAAATTCTGGAACGTTGCTGCTCTTCCATCCATCTTTGAACGCCTTCACTTTAACCAATGAATAATTTTTTATATCGATTGGTTTTTTAAAGACTTCACTTTTTGCACTATCGATCTTTTCATCATTTAAGGCATAACGGATCTCAGTGCCTGGAAGGTTATGTTTGAAGATGATTCCTTCGTCTGGATTCAACACCTGGCCATCATTGCGCACATATGGCGGACTGAGTTGCAGGAGTTCCTTCGTGTCAGGTTTATATCCGGCATCCCAATCGATAGTAGGAAATTCGTTTTGTAATGATTGGATTTCGGATTCACTCACCGGCGTGTTCCACACATGAACTTCTTCCAAATTTTTCATCGCGCCAAGCATTTTCAAATACTCAACTTTGATTTTGGTTCCGGCAAGGGAAATTAATTTTAGTCGGTTCAGGTTTTGAATGTATTTGAATCCCGATCCATCAACGGCTGTGCTATTCAAAACTAATTTTTCGAGGTTTGAGAAATCCGCAATTGTCTTTAACTCCTCATCGCCGATTGGCATCTTCGAAAGATTAATCGAGATAATTTGTTCTTTTACCTCCTGCAATTCTTCCAGGTATTTTTTTTCAAAGCTTCCGCTTAAATAAAATTCAGCATACAGCGCAGGTTCGTTTGCTGACAATTGAAAAACACTTCTATTCGGAGTGCTTAGCTTTGATAATATCTCATTGGATACAAAACTGAATTTATAGACAGACGATTGCTGGCCCACAGGCTGGTAGCTCGTGATTAAAATATCGCTCAGTTGCTTCAGTGTGTCCTCCTTCGACAATTGTTTTAATGTTAGATGAACATCGGCTCCACGATCAATCCATGAATTGATAAAAGCAATTTCAGTTTCAGTAAGCTGTGCTTTATCTTTTGGAGGCATGTGCTCCTTGTGTTCAAGCGGAAATGTTAATCGTTTTACCAACAACGAATGTTCCGCATTCCCGGGTTTCCATAGCGACCCGTTCTTTCCACCTTTCAATGCACTTTCCACCGATGTGAGGAGAAGCTTTCCCTTCGCTTTCTGTTCATTATGACAACTGATGCATTTTCGTTCGAATATCGTAGCCACCGTGGCATCGAATACAGTTGTGCTGTCTGTTATTATTTTCGTGGCGGGTTGTTGTTGCGAAAGTGGTCCGAACAAATAATCCTCACCATGAGTCAAATTCGCACCGAAGTGTCCTGTCATAATCAAGAGAATTACACCGAGCGCCACCAACGGTTTGAATGCAAATTTGTCTTCCGATACCATTAACAAAATCCAACAAAAGAAACTCAGCGTTAAGCCAAGCCACTTGTGAAGTCCTAACAAATCACTGTCATATCCGCTCTCAAAAGATAACAACAAACCCATTACCGCAGACAATGACGCTGCAATTGAAGTGACGTGGAGTAAAAAGGAAATCAAGTTATTGAACGATTCGCTTTCAAAATATTTTCTGGTAAAGACCAACAGTGCTGTCAAAACAAAAAGTCCAATCGGAAAATGAAGGAGCACTAGGTGAAAACGTCCTAGCGTTTGCAACCACAATGGAATCGTTATTTGATTTTCAAACAGGACAATAAACGCTATCAGCACCTGTATGCCGAAAACTGCATTAGACGTCAGTCTCTTAAAAATTTCCATATCAGGCGATAATGGAATTAACGACCTTGCCTGCCACGTCAGTGAGACGATAACGCCTTCCGAGATGTTTGTATGTTAATTTTTCGTGGTTGAGTCCCATGAGATGTAAAACCGTTGCATGAAAATCATTGACGTGAACAGGATCTTTTACAATGTTGTAACCAAACTCATCAGTTTGTCCGTATGTCATTCCTTTTTTAACTCCGCCCCCTGCCATGAAAATTGTATACGCGCGCGGATGATGATCACGTCCGTAATTTTTTTCGTTGAGATCGCCTTGGCAATAATTTGTTCGACCAAACTCCCCGCCCCAGATTACAAGCGTCTCATCTAACAAGCCGCGTTGTTTCAAATCCATGATCAATGCAGCGGAAGCGCGATCAGCATCTTGTGCTTGCAGCGGCATTTCGCCGGTTAAGTTTCCGTGCTGGTCCCAACCTTGATGATACAACTGCACAAACCGCACTCCGGATTCCGAAAGTTTTCGCGCAAGCAAACAGTTCGCTGCATAACTGCCCGGAACCAAACAATCAGGACCGTACATTTTAATAATGTGATCTGGCTCTTTTGTAATGTCTGCAAGTTCGGGAACTGCCGTTTGCATCCGATAAGCCATTTCGTATTGCTGAATTCGTGTTTGAATTTCAGGATCACCAAAGGCTTCGTAATTGATGGTATTTAATTCTGAAAGCTTATCCAACATTCTTCTGCGACTTGCCTTGTCAGCTCCAGCGGGATCATTCAAATATAAAACCGGTTCTTCACCACTGCTGAATTGAACTCCTTGATGAACACTATCAAGAAATCCGTTCGTCCACAACTTCGAATAAACTCCTTGCCCATTTCCCCGACCACGCGAAAGCAAAACGCAATAGGATGGAAGATTTTTATTTTCACTGCCAAGGCCATAGCTCAACCACGCTCCCATGCTCGGACGATTTCCCTGTTGTGCCCCGGTTTGCATGAACGTTAGCGCCGGATCATGATTGATTGCCTCCGTGTGCATACTTTTAACAAAACACAATTCATCTGCAATGCTAGCGATGTGCGGAAAAATTTCACTTACCCATGCACCTGACTTTCCATATTGCGCAAACTTGAAGTACGAGCCAACCAGTGGAAATTTTTTCTGTCCTGATGTCATGCCTGTCAATCGCTGGCCCATTCGAATTGATTCCGGGAGATCCTGCCCGTGCATTTTATTGAGCATCGGTTTATAGTCGAACGTTTCCAGCTGTGATGGCGCGCCATTCTGAAAAAGATATATGATTCGTTTTGCCCTGGGAGCGAAATGCGGAATCCCAGCGAGCGATAAACCGTCATCTTCACCCTTGGTAAAAAGATCCGGAATAAGAAGCGATCCTAATGCAACGCTTCCCAATCCAACGCTGAGTTTTCCCAGAAAATGTCGGCGATTAATACCAAGCCTGTTTTCTAAAAATTCGTTCATACTATTTCGTTATGGCTTCGTCTGTGTTATATAGCGTGTGGACTACTTGCATCAAAGCAGCCAATGTAGTTGTGTCGTTTACATTTTCATGTTTGAATTCACCTTGCTGAACAAATTGTTTTGCAGTTTCAGGTTTTTCAACAAAATTCCTTTTCTCTTCTTCGAAATGTTTTGAGAGCACAGACAATTCCCTGCTTTCAGGTTTTCGACACATGATCAGCGAAAACGCTTTCTCAATTTTTGCATCGACCTCAGAACTCTCGTTCATCAGCCGTTCTGATAAGACCCGCGAAGCTTCAAGCACCATTGGATCGTTCATCATTACCAGCGCTTGCAACGGAGTGTTTGTTCGAGTGCGTTTTACTTCACACTGATCTCGGTTGCTGGCGTCAAACATCAGCATGTTCGGTGGAGGCACTGTGCGCTTAATGAAGTTATACATTCCTCTGCGATAGAGTTTGTCTCCATGATCCTGAACATAGTACGCGAGAACACCACGCCCAGAAGTTGCAGATTCCCAAATTCCTTTAGGTTGATATGGCTTCACGCTCGGGCCACCAATTTCCTCCACGAGCAAACCGGAACTTGCCAACACGT
>CBQWHS010000487.1:0-4126 GCA_967728665.1 uncultured Chryseosolibacter sp.
GTTTGTCCTCGTAGTGGTCTGCAAGCTGTGCAACTTCCTGAATCATTTCCTTCACTTGTGTTTCGGTGGTGGAAGATTGCAGGCATGAGGCTTCAACTTTGAGATAACCATCCTCGACAACAAATTTACTGTAGTCAAAGCTGGCATTTTGCTCCATCAGCATTTTTAAGTCGAGGCTCGGAGTGTATTCACAAACTTTGGAAGTGAATACAGTTTGTTCTCGGCCAGATACGGCACTCTTTTGATTTACCGCGAGCACAGTTTGAAATCGGCTGCTATTCAGCGGAATGACGATAACAGATTTAGATTGATCGTAGTCGGTGAACTGACCGCCGATTTGGTCAGCATACGCTTTTACAGTAGTAATCAAGTCCATAGGCAAATAGGTTTTTTTGGTGAACCTAATTTAGACAAATCCCCCTGTTGTTGATACGTACAATTGAATTAAAAGTACAATGCGTGAACGACAATGCGTTTCTGAGTGAATTCAAGGGTTGGTGTTGGAATTTTGATAGCGTTCGCAACGAAAATTAATGACTTAATGAATTTGGAACGCGTACGAATCCCGGTGAGGTCAAGATCCAGCGAAAGATAATATTGACGGGAAGCTTTATATCCAAACTGTTGGTTGGCCGCATCGCGCGAATAAACCATGCCGGTGGCACCATATCCGGCAGAAATATTTAACCATTTAGGAAATCGAATAAATTTATCCATATCGGCCGAAAGCCAATACGTCTGTCCGTTATAATCTTTGATAAGTTGACTAACGAATGAGTCACCGAGAACGTCAGGCCGAAGTTGTGCAAATCGTGTTCGGTGAAAAGAGAATTTTGGTGTAAGCCTGATTTCCTTCCAAAGCATTTTTTGTGTGAGAAAGAATCCCGCTCCGGCCGCATCGGCAGCCAGGTCGCCAACGGAGGCGCCATACGCATTTGAACGTCCATCAAAGTATTCCACTGGAACGAGAACGAGAAATCCGGTTAACGCGCCAATCAAATCCGATTTTTGGGAATTGACGTTACACCAACGCAATGCACTTGCTGTTCCGGAGCTAAAATAAAATGACGAAAAAAAATGCCCCAGCTTGTCGACCTGTTTCCATTCTGCGTTGTCGTTGAAAAATCGAAACGATTGCCGTTCAGAATCTTTATACCAAAGGGTGCTCAATCCGACCATCGTAGCAGTGTACGCTGCAGAGGATCCGATTGTGAAAGCATAGACTCTTTTTTTGTTGATCGCTACTGTATCGATAGGTTGAGCGCAAACGGAGATGTGAATGAAAAATGTCGTCACGAATGCAACACCGATATGAATGCTTGCAGATCTAGTCAGCGCCATCATTATCTTTTCGGACAGCTTCTTTATTTGTATTTTGATCGACAGGGGTGTTCTTCTTCTTTCTGTTTCTTGCGGAGCGCCAGATATCCCTGATCTCATTGAACGTTTGCGTATGCGTTAAACTAACACCGGTCGTTACCGGATAGTTACTGTTAATGCTGTTGATGGCGTTAATATTGGTTCGATTGTACATCTTGATTTTCAACATGCCATCAGCGGTCAATAAATAATCAACTGTCCAGTCTCCGGCAATGCTTGAAATGTTTGCCTGACTGTTGTTGGTATTTGTGCCATTTTGGTTTCCATAGAATGTTCCGTCACGCGTGATCCGAAGACGTCCATTCAGAAATGTGTACGAAAGTCGCAATTGAAATGTATTGAATGCAGCCTCATCCAACGTGCTAAGATCCACTGCGACTTCAAGATTTTCGTCCACCTGGCTCATCCAGTTACTCAATTGATTAGATAAAAATTCGCTTACGCTGTTTACAATTGAACCGCTGGTATTAAATGATTCGGGTGGAGAGAACCTGCGTAGCACGATCAAGCTGAATACCTGGCGTTTCAATTCTTGTTCATCCATTTTATTTTTAAATGCCTGGAATTCGAAATCGAGACGAACCGGTTGGTTGTCGACAATAATACTTTGTGGAAGGTCCTTAGCAACAATGTCAAAGTTGATCAATGGAGAAAGCATGGGGCCATCCAACTTGATAAGCACTTGTGTTGGATATTTCCGCCGAAGTTGTGGCGAGCTTGCCAGGGTTTGATCACTGATGATGGGAGCGAATGAAGCAAGTTGATTGTATGTTGCTGATAGGTCTAGATTACCTTCATAAGCGTCACCATACCATGTGATACGGCTTCCTTTTTTGATCTCAAAATCTTTGCTCACCAAGTCATATAACGTGAACCGATATGTGCCTTCCGTAAATTCGAACGGTCCAAACATGTTAAACTCTCCTTTTGTATCCAGTTGAAATTGCAATTCACCATTACCACGGCCGCGAATAATATCGCCTGCTTTCAGGTCGAGAATAATTTCGCAAAAAGCATCCGGAGTTACGTCCAGGTTGAAATCCATTGTGATTCCGGTAAGGTCAAGTTTGGTTGAAATCTGGTCCGTAAGATTTTTTTGAAAAGTTGAATCGGAGAAGCTTACGAATTTAATGAACTCTTTTTTCTCAACTTCACTAATTCCCCCAATAGGAATAGATATCCGTGTGTTCTTATCTGTTTTTGCGTTTGCTGTAAATTTTAGATTAGAGACCGGCCCGAAGATGTTGATGTTGCCGCTGGCATAACCTTGACCATAGAAGAGCGTATTGTCTTTCATGGTTGTGTTCAACACTTGAAAATTTGAAAACGAAGCATCAATATTTATCCGTGTATCACGAAAAGCAGTGTGCGTGATGGTGCCATTTAATTTCCCTTTGTTTTTGAAAAGGTCAGTCATCTCCATGTCTTTGAAATAAACAGCGTTAGGAGATAGGCCCACGGTGCCAGTGAAATGATAAAGTGTTTTCAGATAATCGATCATGATCTGGCCGTCATTGACAGTTCCTTCTCCATCGAGAATCGGTGCGTCAATGGTTCCAGTGATTTTATAATCACCGGTTATCGTTCCACCGATGTGTGAAAATATATCTTCAAAAAATGGTTCAACAATCTTTAGGTTGGCTTTGTCAAGTTTTGCCGTTACGTACAGCGGATTTTTTAATTGAGGGTTATAAAATCCCTCAACATTTACTATCCTGCTTGCATTTCGATCAATAAAAAAATTAATAAGAAATTTGTTTTCAACCGTATCCCATTGGTTTTTTCCGGTTACATCGCCAACGAGGAAATCGTTGATGATAAGGCTGTCTATGGATACGTCGTTTTGGACATAGGGATCCTTATAGAAATTTGTCAGATCAAACTGCGCTTCGAGCGTTCCCTTGATCTTTCTTCCTGTCAGTGGATTGAGTATTGATAAATCAAGATTATTTACAAAGAGCGAAAGTTTTTTCGTGGGATCTTCTGATACAACTCCATTAAAGTGAACAGACTGGTTCTCGTATCGAATATTTAGATCTTTTACAGTAACGTCTTTCCCTTGAAGACTGATGAGATTCGAAGAGTCAATTGCCCATGAGCGATCAAGCAGATTGATTGTCGAAGGAAGCATTTTCAATTGTGTACTGTCTTGGAGAAAATTCACTTCGCCATTTAGACGAACATAATTCGTAGTTTCAACCTGGGCAGCATCCAATCCAAACTCAATATGATTTTTATTCCAGATCGCTTCCGCAACGAAATCCTTCGTCTTTAAATTTTTGTTCAACTGCTGAAGTGCAGAATTAATTGAAAGCATGGCCAGCACACTGGTGCTGTCTGAAATCTTCGAAGCCGTTAATTCCGCTTCAGTTTTTAAAAACAGTGCACCGTTATAAGCAAAAGAGTCAATCCTTGCATAGGCTTGAAGAATACTGGAATAACCGCTTGTGAACTTGCCTTCGATTTGCGTTTTGTCTGAGACCAAAAGATCGACCTTCAGCAGATCCACCAGTGGATCAATATTTTTCAGGTGAATGTCAAAATCTGTTTCGTAAGATTTTGGGCGATATGTTTTTCGTGAGTAGTAATCCTCGATAGCATACTTATCATTTTGAATGTTGAGGACGATCTCTTTAACGAGAGTTTGGATGTCATAAGAAATATCGGACAACAAAAAATCGCCTTTTATCCCTGCATCAATGATTGAGGATTCAATTTCAATTGATCGTTGATTCTTGCTTTTGTC
>CBQWHS010000488.1:0-4116 GCA_967728665.1 uncultured Chryseosolibacter sp.
ACACCTGGAATGGTTTGAGTCCTTTCGGCGAAAAAGTTGTTGAAGAAATGAATCGTGTAGGAATAATGGTGGACATATCACATGTCTCTGACAGTACTTTCTTTGATGTTTTAAAAATTACAAAAGCTCCGGTTATTGCATCGCATTCTTCATGTCGATATTTCACACCGAGTTTTCAGCGAAACATGTCAGACGACATGATTAAAGCGTTAGGCAGGAATGGTGGCGTGATCCAAATCAATTTTGGCGCATCATTTCTGGATTCAGTTGCCCGTAGCAACAAGACCTTGCATGACTCATTGACGAAAATACTCGAAGCAAAAAAATTGACATCGGCTTCCGCGGAAGCGCAGCCAATCATCGAGCAGTTTGGAAAACAACATAAAGAGTTATTTTCTGATGTTGAACGTGTGGCCGATCACATTGATCACGTTGTGCAGCTTGCGGGTATTGATCATGTAGGCATCGGTTCTGATTTTGATGGTGTTGGTGATAGCTTGCCGTTAGGGCTGAAGGATGTTTCCACGTATCCTAATCTCATTGCTGTTTTACTTAAAAGAGGATATGCGCCCGCGGATATTGAAAAAATCTGCTATGGAAACATTGCGCGTGTGTGGAATAAAGTAATAGACCTGTCTACAGAGTAATTAGAATTTATTTTTGAATGAAAGAGGCTGCATTTGTAAAGCAAAATAAGCCGCGTTGGGAGGAATTTGAAAAAGTAGTGAAAGACTCCCATCGCTCTTCGCCTGATAAGCTGGCAGAATTATTCATCCAGGTTACCGACGATCTCTCATTTGCTCAAACCAAGTATCCCCAAACTCGCACAACGCAATACCTCAACGCGCTCGCAGGAAAAGTTCACTTACAGATTTATAAGAACAAGCGCGAGGAGAAGAATAGATTTATTACGTTTTGGCAATACGAAGTCCCGCAGACGATGTATGAGGCACGAAAACTTTTGCTGTACGCCTTTGTAATTTTTGTTATGGCCGGCATTATGGGTGCTGTATCCACAGCTTATGATGACACATTCGTGAGGTTGATCCTCGGCGATGGTTATGTCAACATGACACTGGAAAATATTAAAGAGGGGAATTCCACTGCAGTCTACTCCTCGTCGGACGAACTCACGATGTTCTTCTATATCACATGGAATAATATTATGGTTTCATTCCGGGTTTTTGTCCTCGGTGTTTTCGCATCCTTTGGAACCGGTTTTTACCTTTTTTATAATGCATTGATGGTCGGAACGTTCATCATGTTTTTCTATAACGAAAATCATCTGTCGGAAGCGTTACCCGTCATTATGTTGCATGGAACGATAGAACTCTCCTCAATCGTCATCGCTGCAGCCGCTGGTTTTACTATGGGAAACAGTTTGATCTTTCCTGGCACTTATTCGCGGCTGGTCTCATTTAAAACTGGCGCAGTAAAAGGGCTTAAAATTGTTATTGGTCTTGTGCCTTTTTTTATCATCGCCGGATTTATCGAATCTTTTATTACACGATATGCTTTTATGCATTGGTCGCTGAAGACATTGATCATTCTTTTGTCGGCGATGCTCATGATTTATTATTTCGTCATTTACCCAATTAGACTTCGTAACAATGGAAAATTTCACACCAATTGAGTTTCACAAGACACGTGATTTCAGCAGCAAGATGAGTGTTACAATGGAATTCGTGCGACAGAATTTCAAGTCGCTTGGGAAAAGTATTGTGTATATCGCCGGACCACCTGTGTTGTTGGCAAGTTTGCTTCTTGGAAATTTCATGAAGAGCATGATGTCATCCATAATGACGTTTACCAGACCAGGTGAAGGAGGCGGACCATTTGCGGACTTGGTTTCTTCGCCGACGTTCTGGTTGCAAATTGTTGTAATGTTTATTTTCGTCTTGGTAAGTTCGATTGCCACCATAGCCACCATCAACAACTATATTCTTCTTTATGAGGAGAAAAAATCAAATCAGATTGAAGTGAGCGAAGTGTGGCAGCGTGTCCGTGAAACGTTTTGGATGTATATGTCCACTGCAATTATGTTCACGTTGCTGGCGATTGCGGGTTACATTCTCATGTTGGTGCCCGGTATCGTGTTGAGCGATCTTGTTGGCGGATTTGGGGCGCTTCTTATTTTTGTGATGTTCTTCGTATTCTTTTATTTCTTTATCAGCACTTCGTTGTTATTCATTGTGAGAGGATATGAGAAGATCGGATTTTTTTCCGGGGTGATTCGTTCTGTGAAACTCGTCCAGGGAAAATGGTGGAGTACGTTCGGATTGATCATGGTGCTTTACTTAATTGTGATGATCAGCTCTTATGTGTTCATGATACCATATTATATCGTGATCTTCGTTTCGACCTTGCACAGCACGAGTGTTGAAGGCGCTTCTCAACCAAGCGTGGCGGTAGAGACTGCTTCGATCGTATTCCTGTCTTTATATTATTTATGCCAGATGCTTCTTTACACGTTGCCCAATGTTGGCATTGCGTTCCAATACTTTAATCTTGTTGAACGCAAAGAAGCTCGCGGTCTGATGAGTCAGATACAAACCATTGGCCAGGACGGCACAACGTCAGCTCCTACATCAGAAGAGCATTACTAGGTGAAAAAAATTTTCAACATTTTCTTTTTCTCATGTTTGACGGTCGTGGCATTTGGGCAGGACGCTGATTCAATTGTCGTGGAAGACAGCGTAACAACCGAAGACGTCAATGATTTTGATAATGACGATGAAGAGGATGCAGACAAAGTGTACTGGGCTCCTGCGGATTCGACCGTTGTTTACGCCCGCTCTTTCGATAGCGCTGCTATAGACAAACTCAAATTGGATCCCGATTTCAATTACAAGCTGCCCCCCACCGTTGCAGAAAGTTTGTGGGATAGATTTCTCATCTGGCTCAAGCAATTCATCGAAAGTTTTTTTCAGGGAGCAGTGAATACAAACTGGGGACGTGTCATTTCATATATCGTAGGAATTGCACTACTGGTGGTATTGATCATGTTGATCTTAAAAGTAAATGCATTCAAAGTGATTTATTCGGCCGATAGTGGAAATAAGAAATACAACGTGTTTGATGAAAATATCCACGTGATGAATTTCGAACAATTGATTACAGATGCGATGAATGCCCAGGATTATCGCACAGGAGTTCGTTTGCTTTTTTTGTATGCGCTGAAGTTGTTGTCAGATAAGCAACTCATCGATTGGCAATCTGGAAAAACAAACCATGACTATGTTGCAGAGCTCGGTGAAAAAGAATTAAAAACCGGTCTGAACGAATTGAGTTTTTATTTCGACTACGCCTGGTATGGTAATTTCCAGATTACACGTGAAACATTCCAAAGCGTCCAGGATTCATTTGCACAATGGAAAAATAAAATTCGTTAATGCGTAAGGACTGGAAATATATTCTCTATCTCACGCTTGCCATAGTGCTTTATGCTTCAGTGAACTTGATGGCGCCCAAGCAGTTCAACTGGACTGTCACGCTGGCTCATGATGACCATGATCCATATGGAACTTTTGTATTCCATGAATTGCTTCCCTCGTTATTTTTTGAAAACAAGATCCGACTATCCAACCAAACGATTTACGAACTGAAGGACTCAATTAAGAATGATGAGAGTTTAATTATCATCAGCTCCAACTTCAGTGGAGACAAGCCAGACTCTGATGTGCTACTGGAGAAAGTTGAAAATGGCGCAACAGTTTTCATTTCCACTTCGTATTTCTGGGGTCATTTTATCGATACTCTTGGAATTCAAACTTACGATCACGCGTTTACAGAGGAAGGTGACATTCTTCATCAAAAGGACACTTCGTTTCTGAAGTTCGCAAACGAATCGCTGGATACAACCCAGCTCTTCAGATACAAACTTGCTGACATACCGAACTTCTTTCAAAAGTTTGACACGACAAGGACAACTGTGATTGCGCGAAATTTCGACAATCAACCTGTCACGATCCGCGTGGCTTACGGCAAAGGGAATTTTATTCTCAACTGCACGCCAATGGCATTCACGAATATTTACATGTTAAATGGAAGCGACAACGAATTTATCAGCAAGATGTTCTCCTACCTTCCGAAAGCAAATGTTACCTGGACGGAATA
>CBQWHS010000489.1:0-4110 GCA_967728665.1 uncultured Chryseosolibacter sp.
TAGCAGGATTAGCGAGTGGCGGAGTCGCAGCATTTAATTCGAAGGATACATGGCCTATTGTACTCCTTATGACAGCGACTACTTTTATCGCTTTTATTATTCTTTTACTCGGACGAATGCGAATGAAAACAATTTTAAACGCAACAACAGAGTCGCAAACGGTGATCCATTGAGGGTTGTCAATTTCTGATGATTCTTTCGTTCGACTTCTCTTAAATCAATTGGTCGCACAATTGGTCGCGATTTTCAATTTTTTGTCACCTTGATAAACAAGCGGGAATACTATTTTACTGTCGATATAGAACTATTTGGCTTTAGTTATGAAACGTGTCTATGTTGGAGTATTTATTTGCTTTTTGAGTTTTCTCATTCAGGCACAAAACCAGGAGAAGTTCGACCCATCTTCTATCGATATTGTTCGGGACAAATGGGGTGTTCCTCACATCTTTGCAAAAACAGATGCAGAAGTAGCCTACGGCCTTGCCTGGGCACATTCTGAAGATGACTTCCAAACTATTCAAAAATCCTTTCTTTCAAGCAAGTCAATGCTCGGGTTGGTTACCGGCAGGGAAGGGGCAATGGTGGATTATGTAGTGCATCTATTACAGTTAAGAAAACTTGTTGATAGTCTGTACGATGATGGCATCTCTCCGCAATTCAAATCTGTGTTAAAAGGTTACTGCGCTGGCTTCAATGCTTACGCGGAATCTCATCCTAAAGAAATATTCATTCGGAAACTTTTTCCTATTTCCCCGCAAGACGTGTTAACGTACTCAGTTCTTCAACTTGCCGTGGGTTGTGGTGTTGATGAAACATTGAAAAATATCTATCGTGGCAAAATTCCGCAGGCGCGACATCTGCAAATGGAAAACGAGCCCGGCGGATCAAATGCGTTTGCATTCAACTCCAGGGCTACCGAAGACGGAAATGTGTACATGGCAATCAATACTCACCATCCGCTGGAAGGTCAGGTTTCCTGGTATGAAGTTCATTTATCGAGCGAAGAAGGTCTAAACATTCTTGGGACATTATTTCCCGGGTCACCGGTAATATTTACCGGTTTCAATGACAATCTTGGATGGACTCACACAGTAAACCATCCCGATAAACTTGATGTTTATCAACTCGAGATGCGCGATGCGAACAGTCTCGAATACAAGGTTGACGACCAGTGGCACATGCTGAGCGAGGAAACGGTAAAACTAAAAATCAAGTTGCCAGGATTTAACCTTCATGTTAAAAGAAAAGTTTATCAAAGTATTTACGGTCCAACCTTGAAAACCGCTAACGGAGTGTTCGCTATCCGCACGCCTGGAACAATGGACATCCGTGGCTTAGAACAATGGTATCGTATGAATAAAGCAACACACTACAGTGAATTCAAAAAAGCACTGAAGATGGAAGCGCTTCCCAGCTACAATATCATGTATGGAGATAAGTTCGACACGATCTACTATTTGAGCAATGCGAAACTTCCGTTGCGAAATCCGGCTTTCGATTGGAAGGAAACACTGCCGGGGAATACATCTCAAACTCTGTGGACAAAATTTCATCACGTGGAAGAATTGCCGCAGTTGATAAATCCGTCTTCCGGATATTTATTCAATGCCAATCATTCACCCTTTCTCGCTTCATCGAAAGAAAATAATCTTGTGAAAGAAAAATTCGATCCTACCATGGGATATGAGACACACGATAACAACCGCAGCCTTCGCTTTTACGAATTGATGGCCAATCGAAACAAGATTAATTACGAGGCATTTAAAAAGATCAAATTCGATGTTCAGCTTCCGAATACATTGGCGTTCCCGGTAAACATCGATTCGCTGTTTCTCTTAGAAGAAAATCAATATCCCGCAATAGCGGACCTTATAAACGAGTTGAAGACCTGGAACAGGCAAGGCGAAATAGGTAGTCGGGGAGCAGCGATTTTTGCAATCTTCTTTTACAAGGTCGCTGCGTTATACCAGAAAGATCCATCCCTTCATTTCCTGACAAAACAGGAATGCGCTATTGTATTGACAGAGGTGAAAGAATATTTGCTGAAAAATTTCGGATCGACAAGCGTGACTCTTGGGGATTATCAGCGTCTTGAGCGCGGCAACAGATCGCTACCATTAAAAGGACTTCCGGATGTGCTGGCTGCAATGTATTCGACTTCAACCCGGAACGGGCGAGTGAAAGGTTCAATAGGAGATTGCTACATCGCTTTCGCGAAATTCACTAAAGATGGACCGGAGATTGAAACTGTCAATGCCTTTGGTGCAAGTAACCATCCCAACAATATTCATTACAATGATCAAATGAATTTGTATCAGCAACAACTCACTAAGTCGATGACGCTAAGCCGCATTCAAAATTATCAACAAGCTGAGAGTATTTATCATCCGCAATCATATTCACGGCTCTCGGGAAAGATTTCAAAAACTAAAAAATAAGCTTGCACCATCAATGCTCAACAACGGCTTCTTCGGCTGAAGTGACAGTTTTTATTGAAATACCTGCAGCTTGAAAATACAATGCAAAGGCATCGTCCGCCGGATTATAATCGACATCGCTTAAGGTAATGCGTTCATCTTTACGGATGTTTCGGTTAACTTTTAGATTTTGTGATAGTAAGATGGGAAGGCCGTGGTCGTTTTGAAAATCGTTTACGTTTTCGATCAATCCATAAGCCTGCTTTCCGCCTCGACCATCCAGGATGTCGCCAATAAATAAATCCCGCTTTGCATACGTAAATACGTTGGTCCTCATTCCAAAAGCAGGTTGCAACCGTGAAGAGCAATCGAGATATGCTTCAGCCACCGTCTGCATGGCTTCAATATGACCGAGATAATAGGGCTTGTAGAAAAGATAATAGGGCCCGCGTCCAATGTCCGGTGGAAACCATTCGAGAGTACGTTGTTGAAACTTATCTTTTGTATGACCTATCACAAACACACCTCCTCGTGGCTCAGCTCCAAGCAGATAATCTACGATCGGATGTTTTCCATCCCACAATTTTTCGAAATCATACAATTTAAAAATGTCATGTATGGTTGATGCATGCTGTCCTATCATGCCAGGTACAACTGTTTTTCCATTGATAGCGTTTGCCAACACGGCCATCTCGACATTTAATTTAGTACCATCGGCAAAATAGGAACACATCGTGTGATCGAGTCCACGCATGTCAGCCTCAAAAGCGATCTTGTCAGGACTAGTATAACGATCCTGGAAATTTTTTACATTTCCTGCTAACACCACATCAAAACCATACAGCTTAATCTCGTCTACAAGTTTTTTAATCGCTGTCGGTTTGTCTCCGTCAGAGCAGGTATACGCAACACCTTCGTTATCTGCCGCCTTCGCCAACACAGTTCCATACATGAGGTCGGCTTCTGAATTCATCATCACAGCATGTTGATGATTACGAATCGATGCTAATGCGTGGATGGCCCCGGCAAACGCGGAGTTGCTCGATTCCAGCATGACGTGTATTAAATTACTCGAGCACGCAATCAACGGATCTTCTACGATCGCAACTTTGCCGCGCTGAATCGTATAGTTGAGATCATCGATATTGGCAACAACTTCGAAATCGAGCTGAAGCCATCGTGCGCAATTGATTGCTCGGTCAACGTCAATATCGGAAATGGCAGCGGGTCTCATTCCCGGCGTTGAATGGACCTGGTAGGCGAGGCCCCTTCCCATAGAACCGATTCCGATAATGGCAACACGAATTGATTTGTCAAGCGAGGCAAGACGTTCCTTCAGGCTGATCATCTGATTCATGACAAGATAATAGGTTGATGTTCAAGTAAGTCGAAAAAAATTATGCCCGGTTCAGGCTGGTCATTGTTAGGCAATTGCCAAACGATCTTATGCTGCCCCGCAAGAGCGCGACCTGCCGGTGCGCTGGCGAACGTTTTAGAACAAACAATTCAAATTTTTCCAGTCGTGTCAATTATGAGAACCTCAATTTTACAATCTTTCAAATTGCACAATTGCCAATCGATCGCGCGCGATGGCCGATCTAAATGCGGGCGTGCTCCGGCACGTGCGTAAGGCAGCATTATTTAGATCTCGCCTTTCTTTTGTTACTTTTCTTTGGCGAAGCAAAGAAAACGT
>CBQWHS010000490.1:0-4104 GCA_967728665.1 uncultured Chryseosolibacter sp.
AGTACCGATGTGTTTGTTACACGCAATATTGAAGAGTTTGCTGAACTGATCTCTGCCCTTGTGGGAGGAAAGCTCCGACTTGTTTTCTATTTCTTAACACATCCAAAAAATCTTTGGAATTTTATCAACGCAAATAAGAATTTCGGAAGCCTGTTGGAGGCGCGGTTCTGGAGCGTCTCTCCATATTCGTTTGGCGATCATGTCGTAAAATATTCAATCATTCCTCAATCCGATTTTAGAACACCGGTTGCCGAGACATCGGTTCAAAATTATCTCACTTCCATAATGGAGAAACAGATCGGAGAGAAGGAGTATTGTTTTGACTTCATGATCCAATTTCAAAAAGATCCACAGCGAATGCCCGTCGAAGATTTGAGTGTGCGATGGAAGGAATCGGAATCGCCTTTTATTAAAGTTGCCACAATAAAAATTCCCAAGCAGATATTTAATACGCCTGAACAAAATGCCTTTGGAGATCAGCTTTCATTTAATCCCTGGCGTTGCTTGAAGGAGCACACACCGCTTGGTGGTGTTAACAGAGCGAGAAAAATTATCTATGATACGCTGTCAGCTTTCAGGCATTCCTCCAATGGAATCACACGCATTGAACCAACTAATTTAGAAATCAAAAACCCCAATTAACATGTCGAATATAGCAGGTAAAGCCTATGCGATGAATTTGCTCACACCGATTGAACCGACGAAAGTTTGGAGAAACAAATTTATCTTTTGGCTCGCAGGCCTTTCAATTTTTCAAAGAAAGGCTTTTGGTGGACTCATTACATTATCACTCATACACTATGCACGATGGGTGATTTTCAGAGACCGCGACATTCCTGATCTAGGGCAGCCAAAAGAAAATTTGAAGTACTGCTACATGTTGTTCTTTAGCAATTTCAATGGAAGCTGGACTCAATATGTTGATTCATTCTCCATGTCCATTCCGGGGGGATTAAATCTCCTGTGGCATAAAAATGTCGGATGGCCAGGATCTGTTCCAGAAACTGCATTCAATAAGTATGTGATCAGCAATCAAATCTGGACGGAGCACTATTATAATGCCTATCCTCTGGCATCATCAAATGACGTGAAGTCGGCAAGAAAAGTGAAGTCTAAATTAATTGAACTCAGTAGAACCCTGAATAATATCACGACGGATGAATTATTCATGGTTGAGTACAACAAACTGTTGTTGGATTTGCAATTCGATCTTTCACAGATGGAGCCTACACCTGTTGTAAGCCTTGCCAACGAAGCCGTCAACCGAAGAGTTAGAATCGATAATCAGTTACATTAAAAAGAAGTACACAGTTATGCCAAACACATCAGGATCGGCATATGCCCTGACAACGCTATGCCCCATAAAAAAGTTAAATGAAAGCGAACATTGTGGGCTGCTTTACACGAGGACAATTTTACAAGACCTTAAAACCGGTGCGCCAGATTCTCAGAAGAAAGAAGTAAGCCCGTTTGCACGTGTACCCAATACTTATCTTGGAAGACTCTTCATTCTTGATGATGCGATCTTTCAAAACTTCCCCCATAGTCTTGATAAATTAAACTCCTCTTATCTTGTTTTTACAGTAAACTTTCACGGCGAGCTGGATACATATCTGCGTGGCATGTACCATGCAATGAAGGATACGATCTTTGATATCTGGAAATGTTGCTATGGTTTTGAAAAAGTAGTTGCCGCGGAGAAGATGGGTAATGGTGTCGATGCATTTGTTAACTACATTAAAAAATGTCAAATGGAAACGACATTTTTTTTCAACGGTTCCACTGACGAAACGCTTGAAGAGCAACTTAAAGCACTTTATCTCAAGCAAGAATTTTCAAAATTTGTTTTTGAACATCACGGCGCACCACCGGCAAAAATATTTTCTGCCTTTAAGGAATTTCTCCAGCATACAAAGCCGGAATCGCTTTCATCCCCCTCGTGGAAAGCGGGCGTATCACACTTGGATGAAATTGTGAAATAAGGGAGTTATACATTTTAGAATAACACGAATAATATGAAAGACTTATTAGACTACCACGATATACAAGGAAACATACTGGTTAATTATGCCGAGTTTGGATTCATCAAAGCTCGTTACCTTTTCTTCAACGTAAAAAATGTTGAGCATGGAATGGACTTCGTTAAAGAGGTCCGCAAATTGGTAACACCTGCATCCCTTTGGACAAAAGGAGAAGTTACCTTGCCATGGGAGTTGCCAGCTGCCACCACCAATATTGCATTTACCTATAATGGCCTCAAAAGACTAGGTCTTCCTGTGCTTACTTTACAATCATTCCCGGATGAATTTATTATTGGCATGAATGGACGGAGAACAATTTTAGGTGATGATGGCCAGAGCAGTCCAAAGTATTGGGACAAAATATGGAAGAATCCGGAACAGGTACATATGTTTATTTCGATTGATGCACGGACAGAGGAAGATCGTGAAAACCGCTACAAGCAAATTTTAGATCTGCTAAGTAGATTTAAAGGAGTCGAACTTCTCGATGGCCATCGCACTGAAAACAAAGGAAAAACCTTATGCTATCAGGATGCCGCGGCCCTCAACGATTCACGGGGTTTTCCTACTAACAAAGAACACTTCGGTTACGCAGATGGAATTAGCAATCCATTTTTCAAAGGCATGACCGAAGAGATGGGAAGTGTGATGGGAGGTGGGAAGAAAAATGGACCGAAGCTTGGCTATGGCAATCCGGAATTAACATCTACCTGGGCGCCATTGGAGACAGGTGAATTTGTGTTGGGTTATAAAGATGAAGCGATGGAATATCCTGTCGCACCAACACCACCATTGATTTCAAAAAACGGTTCCTTCATGGTGTTCAGTAAGTTTCATGAGAACGTTGGTAAATTCAATGATTATCTTAATTCGGAAGGAGTAAAGTTTCCAGGCGGAAAAGAAGCACTTGCTGCTAAATTTTCAGGGAGGTGGCGAAATGGTGCACCGATAACTTCGTTTCCAACTCAAGAGAAGGCAGATGAAATTGCCAGTCAACGACAAAAAGCTGTTGGAGAAATTGGACGAGCAATTGCGGAAAAAAATGTAGCGAGTTTCATCGCATCAAGAACAAATTTTAATGAGATAAACAAAAAATTCGTTGCCTTCGACTATGATAAAGATTCCGATGGGAGCCGATGCCCGGTAGGTGCACATTGCCGGAGAGCGAACCCCAGAGGTTCACTTGAGTTTGAAAAAAATGCTTTTGACACACCAAGCGCATTGGACAACAGAAGGCGGATGATCAGGCGCGGACTTCCTTATGGCATTAGCCGTGATCCGGGAAGCAATGACGGAGAACATGGTACTATAATCATGTCTATCGTTTCCAGCATTAAACGTCAGTTTGAATTTGTATTTCAGCAATGGCTTAATTATGGAAATGATTTTAAACTGGCGAATGATAAAGATCCTATCGTAGGAAATCACGCTGAGATCAATGGCATGGGCCAGGGAAGGATGATCGTGCAAGGTGAAAAAACAAATCCTCCACAATTCCTCAGTAAAATTCCGTTGTTTGTTGAGACCCGTGGTGGCGAATATTTTTTCATCCCAAGTTTAACAGCCTTGAAGATGATTGGTGATGGAATTGTAGATCCAACGTAAGATTTTAAGAATTTGAACAAGCCAAAGACTAATCAACGCATGACCAATTTAACGTTTAGCATTTATTCGAAAGACGTTATTAGTTGATTTGTTGATTCGTTATTAGTTCGCTCTATCGAACAGAGCGTGACAACTTTACGGCACGTAGAAATGCATTTAACCGCAATGGCCGCGAAACAAACGCAAAATTAATAATTCAAATCTATGGATCCCTTTTGATTTCATGTCTTGGTGGGCACTTCATATGATGAGCATTAGCGCTTATCGAAATTTGAAAGCAAGACACTCGTAATCCAGCGTACCCTCGTTGAGTCAGAAACTAGAAACTAAAAACTAGAAACTAGAAACTAAAAACTAAAAACGAGAAACTAAATTCCCAGCACCTCAAGCGTATACCCCTTCCCATGAACATTTGTTATTCTCAGTTCAGGATCACTGCTTAATTTCTTTCGAAGTTTTGACACAAACATGTCCAGGC
>CBQWHS010000491.1:0-4101 GCA_967728665.1 uncultured Chryseosolibacter sp.
TCATTTCAATGAGTTCGTCTTCAAATGTGATGACGCAACCTACGTGGATACCCATTTCGTCCACTTCTTTTTTGGATTCCGCTCCCACATCAATGAAGATGTTTTTCAAGGATGGAGCCTCTTCCTTAGCTGCATCGCGAACATGAATCGCTGGCCAACCAAAGACACCTTTCACGACTCCCTTGTCAGTAAAAATGTTAACACGTTTCGAAGGTGCAATCTGGTGGTCAGATCCGCCGTTTCGCCTTACATAGATAAAGCCATCATCGGTGATATAGTTAACGAACCAGGATATCTCATCTGCATGGGCCTCGATCACTACTTTATATTCTGCTTTAGGATTGATCACGCCAACCACAGTTCCATATACATCAACAATATGATCATTAATATATGGCTTCATATACTCCAACCAGATTTGCTGTCCTGATGATTCAAAACCGGTAGGCGAAGCATTATTCAAATACCGGAATAAAAACTCTTTGCTTTTTTTATCCATAAGAAGATTTATGATTTTGAAAATTTTTGTTTTACGATTTACTTATAACTACAAGGGAATATTACCATGTTTCTTTTTCGGCATCTTCTCCACTTTGTTCTTCAACATCTCGAATGCCCTGATCAATTTTTCACGCGTTTGATCGGGATAAATTACTTCATCGATATAACCACGATGTGCAGCCCGATATGGGTTTGCAAATTTCTTAGTGTACTCAGCGACCTTTTCGTTCAATTTTTCCTGTGGGTTTTCTGCTTCGCTTATTTCTTTTTTGAAAATAATTTCAGCGGCTCCCTTCGCCCCCATCACGGCAATTTCAGCTGAAGGCCAGGCATAATTTAAGTCGGCTCCGATATGTTTTGAATTCATCACATCATATGCGCCACCATACGCCTTGCGTGTAATTACAGTGACACGAGGAACGGTTGCCTCAGAAAATGCATACAGCAATTTTGCTCCGTTGGTGATGATCGCATTCCACTCCTGATCAGTGCCTGGTAGAAAACCTGGAACGTCCTCAAACACGAGCAATGGAATATTAAAGCAATCGCAAAAACGAACAAACCTTGCACCCTTTACGCTGGAGTTGATGTCGAGAACTCCGGCCAATGATGCCGGCTGATTTCCAACAATGCCGATGCTTCTCCCAGCAAGGCGAGCAAAACCAACAACGATGTTTTCAGCAAAATTTTTATGAACCTCAAAAAAACTTTGTTCATCAACCACGCCATTGATCACTTCGCGCATGTCATAAGGTTGATTGGGATTTGCCGGAATAATTGAATTTAATACAGGGCGACTTTCGTCGGAAGGAGTGTATGGATATCGCGGCGCATCTTCCTCACAGTTCTGCGGCATGTAGCCAAGAATCTGCTTGATCTGCGAAATACATTCTGCTTCGTTGCCACAGGCAAAATGTGTTACTCCACTTTTTGTGCTGTGTGTGATGGCGCCTCCGAGTTCCTCAGCCGTAACATTTTCGTGTGTCACTGTTTTCACAACGTTAGGGCCAGTCACAAACATGAAGGACGTATTCTCCACCATAAAAATAAAATCCGTAATCGCCGGAGAATAAACGGCCCCGCCTGCGCATGGGCCCATGATGGCTGAGATCTGAGGGATGACACCGGAAGCCAGCGTATTCCTGTAAAAGATATCGGCATAGCCAGCCAACGAGACCACGCCTTCCTGAATGCGAGCGCCACCTGAATCGTTTAAACCTATAATTGGTGCGCCGTTTTTCATCGCGAGGTCCATGATCTTAACAATCTTTTCGGCATGCGTCTCAGAAAGGGAACCGCCAAAAACGGTGAAGTCTTGTGAGAAAACATATACGAGTCGTCCATTGATCGTACCGTATCCGGTGATAACGCCATCGCCAAGGTAATATTCTTTGTCGAGGCCGAAGTCTTTGCCACGGTGCATCACAAATTTTCCTAACTCTTCAAAAGAACCCTCATCCATCAACAGGTGAATCCGCTCGCGAGCAGTAAGTTTTCCTTTGCCATGTTGCTGCTCAATTCTCTTTTCACCACCGCCCAGAAGTGCCTCCTTATTCTTCCTGTCCAGTTCATTAAACTTGTTCTCAATAATCGAATCAGGGTGTGTACGTTTGCTCATGGCAGTGTGTTAATGAATGGTGGCCAAAAATAACTAAAAGCGAATTATAGTATTAACTTCGGGCGGCTTTTAAAGGCATGGAAAATCGCATTGCAATCATTGACCTTGGCACCAATACTTTTCACCTGCTTATCGCAGAGGCTGCCGGAAATGCGTATAAAATCATTTTCAGAGATCGTTTGGCAGTGAAAATCGGCATGGGCGGAATCAACGATGGATTCATTACCGAGCCTGCCCTCCACCGGGCATTAGTGGCTATGCAAAGTTTTAAAAATGTGATGGACGAACACCACGTGTCGACCAGTTACGCCTTTGGAACCAGCGCCTTCCGTAATGCTCACAACGGAAAGGAGATAGCAGCAAAAATCAAGTCGGTAACAGGCATTGAGATTAATATCATACCTGGAGATTTGGAAGCAGAGTACATTTACCTTGGCGTCAAAGCTGCGCTTGGACTCGGCACTGAAAAAAATCTGATTGTAGATATTGGAGGAGGCAGCGTGGAATTCATCATTGGTAATCATGATGAAGTGTTCTGGAAAGAAAGTTTTGAAATCGGGGCGCAACGTCTTTTGGAGAAATTTCAAAAACATGATCCTATTCTGCCGGAAGAGATCAATGCGTTGTACAACTATTTCAACGAAAAGCTGCCATCTTTGCTTGCCGCGATAACTAAATACAATCCTCGTGTGCTCGTTGGTTCATCCGGAACATTTGATACGCTCAGTGATATTTTTTGTATTACACATGACATCCACAAAACGGTTGAAGAAGTCGAGACACCGTTGAGCATTGAAGGATTCTATGAAATATTTCACGACCTGTTGAAGAAGAATCGTGCACAACGAATGGCCATTCCTGGCATGATCGAAATGCGCGTTGATATGATTGTTGTCGCGTGCTGCCTTGTGAAATTCTTACTTGAGAAACATCCGTTCAATCGAATTCGTGTTTCTACTTATTCCCTAAAGGAAGGGGTACTGGCACACTTCTCCGATCAGCTATCAGCCGATCGCAAGCAGCTTAAATGACCGCATTAGCCAGGTTCGTCAAATTCCTGCTGACTTTTATATTTCTTTTCTCCAGCTCTGCATTATTCACATCATAACGCAACGTGTTATTGTCCATCAACACAAAACTGAATGAGGCGCCCTTCTTGTACAGGCCTTCACGCTCAGCTACAATCATTACGGGTTTCCCATCTGTTGCTTTATGAAGTTCTGAAAGGCTACTGCTTTTTCCATCCGCCAGAAAAATCATTTGAGCCTCGCCTATGCCTGTGATATCTTCCGTTTGCGTCACTTTGATGATCAACCCATTTACATTCTTACCGGTCACTTGCTTGGTCAGTTCGTCAAACAATTTTGATTTTCCATACACAACAATGTGAAACTCTTGTGATGCGGTAGGCCAAGTGGAATATTTTGCAATATTTAAAATGAAAAGTGAGTGTACCTGGTAGTTCGTTGTCTGTGCATTCGCTGCCGTGGTTACGACGAATAACAGAAATATATACAGTATCTTTTTCATATTAGTATCGATTAAACGCGCTTGGGGTTATTTTGAAAAGTTGAGTTGATAAGAGAGTTTGATAACATACTCTCGGCTTCGTCCTGGAATAGGTGCATATCCACCGTTGTAAGCCTGGGCAATCGCTGGGCGTTCATTCAACAAATCATAAACACCAGCACCCATGTTTAATCCCTTCACAACATCGCGAAAATTAAAAAAAACATTTGTCAGCAAATATGGGTTCATCTTCTCGCTCACAGCATCACCGTTGTTATCAACGGTAGTGTAAGCGTAGCGCGTGCCTCCGTAGATGAAAGTGGGGTTGAACGTTAATTTGGGCAATAAATGCAAGGCCGTATTTAATGTTACTTTGCTGGCGGGAAATCCGGCAAAGTGTTTAGTGGTTTGAGACACTTCATAAACGTCGACCGTATTTCCGCTAATTGCTTTATTGTATGAATACGTAAGGT
>CBQWHS010000492.1:0-4093 GCA_967728665.1 uncultured Chryseosolibacter sp.
GTCCATGCCCTTCGCCCATTTGGCCTCAGTAATTTTTCCGTCAAGGGAAACTTTCGAAATAAATCCATTTTTGTCTTTCCCGTCCGGAGCTCCGTTAATGTTTGCAACGTAAAGCACATCGTTCTTTTCGTCATAGATGACGGATTCACAGGTTGTGAGTAGCGTGTCTGTCTCCCATCGTTTCGTGAGCGTTACTGGTGGTGGTGGCGGAGCGGCAACTGAATCTTTCTTTGTTTCAGTAGAAGCCTCTTCTTTTTTGCCGGAGCATGCAACGCTTGCTACGACAACTGCAAATAGGATCAGGAAGTTAATGTGTTTCATAGTTTTTTTTGCAAATATAATGCGTGTTTTAAACTTTCATCAATGGTAGAAAGTCTCTCAGCGATCGGGGCTGCCTTTGGGAGGAAATTATTTTTCGAACTTTTCGGAGTTACTGACAAAAGCGATATACTTTCCATCAGGTGACCATGATGGTACATTGATCGTTCCCTGTCCACCGTAAAGAGTTGCTATGACCTTCGGACCGCCACCTGTTGTCAATGGCATAATTCGAAGCATCACATTTTTGTAAGACGGATGGTCATCCGGATTGATATCGGGAGGGAACGAAATCATGGCCGCCCATTTTCCATCTGGAGAAATATGCGGAAACCAATTGTTGTATTCGTCAAATGTAAGTTGCTCTTTATTCGATCCATCAGGTTTCATACGCCAGATCTGCATTGTGCCTGTTGGGTTCGCATTGTAATAAATGTATTTGCCGTCAGGCGAGAACTCAGGACCGTCTGCATGGCTTCCGTTGTTATTCGTGAGTTTAGTTTCAACTCCGCCATTCACGGACACTTTGTAAATGTCATACGATTTACTTCCCTCCCGTTGACCAACAAAGACTAATTCTTTTCCATTAGGATTCCATCCATGCAAATACGAAGGAGTTTTTTCCGTCACTTGCCTGGGCTCACCCCCCGTCAATGGTAACACGTAAACTGTGGATCCACCTCCCGGCAAACCGTCACGATGGCTGCTGATCGCAAGCATTTTTCCATCGAAGGAGATGACGTGATCGTTATTGTTTCGTGCGACGTTTCCGGTATTCAGTTTCTCAGGTGTCCCTCCATCAATTGGAATTGTAAAAATACTTCCATTCTCATTGAACAAAAGTCGCTTGCCATCCGGCATCCAGTTTGGCGCTTCAAAACGTCCTTTAGATTCATGAATTACTTTGCGTGTTCCATCGGTGACATTCAAAATTTCCATGCGACATCCAAGCCAGCCTTCCTTTCCGGGATTGTAAGTGTATGGTACTGGTTTGTCAATTCTGACATTCCACACTTTTGCTTCTTCAGCAACATCAGCGTTGTGAGAGGAAATGAAAATACCCACAAGCACTTCATCCGGAAGTATATCAGCATCCCGGCTGCCAATTACTTGCAATGGTTCACCCCAATGTGCAGCCTTCATTGTAATTTTTTTTCCGATCCGTTCAAGACGCAGCGTGCGATAGTTTTTTTTTGTGGTGAATATTTCGTCCTCAGGGTCACGCATGAAAGCTCCCTTCATCGTCCGCCATTGCAGCACAGTCAAACCATCGCCATGCAATGTGGCGCTGACATGCGGTGACTCTGCTTCGTTGGTCGCGCGAACCATCCATCCAATCTTACGATGCGCATCTGCGCCTGATCCAATGAACTGAAAATCCGCCGTCAGAATAAAGTCTCCTTTTATTTTTTTAAATGCGTATTGAAACTCATCACGGCCAAACCAAATGTTATAGCCTGCCCCTTTGAGATTATACGTCTGTGTTGATTCATCATAGGTAGTCGACCCGGCGATCTTTGGTTTGCCAATGTCTTCTGACTTTTCGAATACTCCAATTGAATTCTGTGCAAACGATAAACGCGTTGCCGCGAGAATGATTATTAGGCAGAGTTGACGCATATAGCAAACTTGAATATTCAATCTACAGGCTTCGTCCGACAAAAGCATTACCACAGAAGCTAATTTTTAAATGAGCACAAAAAAGCCAGACGATTCACGCCTGGCTAAAACAATCTATTTGACTTAGTACTATTGTAATTTAAGTGTTGATGGAACATTCCTGTCAATAACCAGATTGAAACTTCTCCGCTTATCATCAAGTGAATGTTTCAACACCTCGCGTTTTTCCTCACGGGCAATTTCTCTTCCACTCGAGGCAACTCCTGTAATATTGCTAATCGCCTGGCTAAGCAAAGACTCATTCGGATCGCCCAAGGGATAAAGATAAATGCCGTTGTCTTTATTCAAAACGTTTGGAGTAAACCCGTTGCTGTAATCGGATTGGTCCAGACTGTTGTAAACTTTAACAACAATCGGTTGAAGACCCCACGTGTTGGTTGCATCGTCTTCATCATATAATGAAATCGAGCCAACATTTTTGCCGTACGTGACGTTCCCGATCAGGAAGACATCCATAAACGGTTTTAGCGCATTTATGATCAGTTCACTTGCAGAAGCCGTGCGAGAGCTTGTCAACACATAAACGCGACCTCCATTCAATTGATTTCCGATATTGGAAGCTTTTGCAGCAAATTTGGTTGTCAGGTATGATCTCCCCAGATCAGGATCAGCTACGATTTCATCTTCAACTTTCGAATTGTAAGCTCTTCGCGCAAACACCTTTGAGTTATCAATACCCTTGCCTATGAAACTCGCCAGACTGTTTGCAGCAGATTCTGAACCACCACTGTTGAAACGCAAGTCGAGAACCAGGTCAGTTATTCCTTGCGATTTGAAATCGGAAAATACCTTTTCCATTTCTGTATCGTATCGCGTTGGATTTGCGTCCGTTCCCAAAGCAAAAAAATTATAAACATAGTAACCGATTTTTCGTCCGTTCACTTCAATCACCTTCGAGAGATAATTGGGATCTTCTGAATATTCAACGGGAGTAATAGATACTGTCTTCACATCGCCAAATGTTTTCGTCTCGATATTCAATGGCTTGTATTTGATTGTGTGATTAGTACCAAGATTGCCAAGCATATCTTTATAGTTTGCCGTCGTAATCTGCTGATCATTAACGTGAGAAATAACATCTCCACGCTTCAAACCAGCGTCATCGGCTGGAGAACCTGGCTTCACATAAAGAATTTGTACAATCACATTATCACTTGACTCGTTTTCTTTATACAGCACGTATTCGTAACCAGCCTCTTTACTGATCCCTTGAAGGGAATTCAAAAGGTCTTTGTAATTACTTTCTATCCAGGAAAATCTATCCTCTGAAACAAGTAATGAATTAAAGAATGTCTCGGGATCAACAGTTTTGTCAGGGCTTGCAGGAAGTTGGTCATTCCATAAATACCAGAAGTCCATTTCTTCTTTTATCCACGTGTTGATTTTTGTATTCGCAGTGTCAACTACGGGAGCAGGATCTTTTTCATCGCATGAAAATGCAAACATCGCAAGCAGCAGAACCGCTGCATATCGCCAATGAGGTTGGTGCGTTGATATCATGATTTAAAAACGAAATTAAATTTTAAGTAGTATGTTGTTAAAACGCATTGAGTAGTCAAAAGTTCCGTCTGTGTCTACAGTTCCAATTCCCCTTCGGTATGATTTTTAACCTGCCCGATAAGTCGAATAAAGCAGCAATGGCCGGTGAGTTTCAAACTGTATTACTGTCGGTAAAAGACGCCTTCTTTTTATTGAGAAGGAAGGATCCACTTGTCCTTTCCGGTGCGACTTCCTTCTTTGCAACGTTTTCCCTTTCTCCGATCATCATCATTATTGTCAATATATTTCAGATTGCAACAAGTTCGGAAAAAATCAGTCAGCAACTTTTCAAGACAATCGCAGCAACGGTGGGTAAAGAAACCGCTCGTGAGATCCAATCGATCGTTCAGAATTTTCTGAAACTGGAAACCAGTTGGTGGATCACCATCTTAGGATTGATCTTTTTCATCTTTATTGCCACCACGTTGTTAGGTGTGATAAAATTTGCAATCCAAAAGGTATGGTTCCTCAAACGAAAAACTCATCTCCGACTCAAAGACCATTCGCGTGAGCGCAGCATTCAATTCGGTTTCTTATTGTTCACTGGAGTTCTGTT
>CBQWHS010000493.1:0-4085 GCA_967728665.1 uncultured Chryseosolibacter sp.
GCTAAAGAATAAATCTCGGCTCCGCCGATTACAAATGCTTCGGGTTCATTATTTGTTTTTGCGATTTCGAGCGCTTTTTCAATGCTGTTTACGACGCTGCACCCTGGTGCATTGAATTGTTTTTGACGTGTCACTACGATGTTTGTTCGATTCGGAAGAGGCTTGAATTTCTCATCCAATGAATCATAGTTTTTTCTTCCCATAATTACATGATGACCTTTGGTTGTCTGCATGAAAAATTTCATGTCGTCTGGTAATTTCCATGGGAGATCATTATTTCTACCAATCACACGGTTTTCAGCCATTGCGGCAATCAACGACACTATCATATTCTTAATTTCATTTTACAATTTGTTGCCTCTAAAGAACTCCTGGACAGTCATTCGCTTTTTTCCTTCGGGCTGTAACTCATCAATGGATATCCATCCATCCAGGGTTTTGATGTGCAAATAATTTTTTTGATCAGTCGCCACTTCTCCGATGCTGCCAGCTCTGCCAGAAGGCATAACGGATACTTTATATATCTTAAATGATTTGTTCTCGATAATTTTCCATGCCGTGGGATAAGGACTCAGGCCACGAACAAAATTTCGAATTTGTTCGCCAGGCTGGTTCCAATTTATCTCACACGTTTCTTTAAAAATTTTTGGAGCAAGTTTGGCATCAGAAATTTTTGGCTGCGGGAATGAATTATATTTTCCTACAGCGATCCCGGTAACTGTTTTTAATACTAATGAAGCCCCAAGATTCATCAAGCGTTCATACAAACTGCCTGCGGTGTCATCGTCACGAATCGGTTCGCGTTCTTGAAAAATAATTGCACCGGTGTCGATTTCATGCTGCAGAAAAAATGTTGTAGCTCCAGTTTCCTTTTCACCATTTATAATGGCCCAATTTATCGGTGCTGCTCCGCGATAGTGGGGGAGGAGTGAGGCGTGTAAATTAAATGTTCCGATCTCAGGCATGGCCCAAACCGATTCTGGCAGCATTCGAAACGCCACCACAACTTGAAGCTGTGCGCTAAAAGATTTCAGCTCTTCAATGAATTCCGGGGATTTTAAATTGGTAGGCTGCAGAACAGGAATGTTGTATTGCAACGCACATGCTTTCACTGGTGACGACGTAATTTTCTGGCCGCGCCCTTGTGGTTTGTCGGGAGCGGTGATCACGGCAACTACATTGAATTTGTTTTTGACCAAAATCTCCAGACTTGGAACCGCAAATTCAGGAGTTCCCATAAAAATGATACGCAAGTCCGCCATGCAAAAGGATTAGTGTCAAACGAACTGTGAAATAACTAAATAACTGGTAAAAACGGAACCTGTCAATCTCTCAAATCCTTGCGCATATATTTTGCGCATATCGGACACTCAAGCCAGTTGTGTCCCCGCGCCGGACAATATTTTCGTCCAAAATAAATAATTTGCAAATGGACCTTATCCCATTTTTCAATCGGGATCAATCGCTTGAGATCTTTTTCAGTTTGTTCAACGCTTTTGCCACTCGATAAACCCCACCGATATGCAAGTCTGTGAATGTGGGTGTCCACTGGAAACGCCGGATATTTGAAACACTGCGTCATTACAACGGAGGCCGTTTTATGTCCGACTGCTGGCAGTGATTCAAGTGCTTCAAAAGTATCCGGGACTTCACCATTGTATTTTTCAATAAGAATTTTCGAGAGGCCATGAATTCCTTTTGATTTCATGGGTGATAATCCACAGGGCTTAATTATCTCCCGGATTTCTTCCACACTTAGTTTCACCATGTCGTAAGGATTATCTGCAAGTTTGAAAAGCAGCGGTGTGGTTTTGTTGACGCGTTCATCGGTGCATTGTGCGGAAAGCAAAACTGCAATCAGCAACGTATAGGCGTCTTTATGATCGAGTGGAATGTCAGGATTTGGAAAATACTTTTCCAGGATTGATAATATGTCGGCTACCTTTTGGGCTTTGGTCATGGCCCAAATGTAACTATTGGTTTTGAAGAGTTCGACTGTGATAAAATGTAATCTAAACGTCAATATCAATGACGGATAAATCAAAGCTTTTAAAATTTCACATTTTTATGCGCGGTAGCGAGGTGAACGAACTCTGCCACCAACGATGTAGGAAATGCCGATCGAAAAAGAAAAAATGGCATCATTCTCATTTTTCTTTCCGCGGATATTGTCTTTATGCTCACTGCCGTAGCCGGCTTCAGTTTTGTAAGGAATTCCATCGCGACCAATATATGTGTAAGGTGAACGGAAAGTGCCGAGTTCATTTGTTCTATACGACATCGACCTTGCAAGATCACTGTTCAATACGCCGAGATCTACATAATTGCGGCTGACGTCATCAAGATAATCAGTAAAGAAATAATTTGCAGTAAACTCACTCCGCAGATCCATCCTTCTCTTCAGCCTGATTCGAAAACCAATGCCAATCGGTATTGTAGGTTGAACGAGGCTGTATGGTTTTATTCCGTAGTTAGCATCAGTTGGTAATAATGTCGAATACTGCCCTTCGGTACCGAGTGGCTTCAGGTCAACCCAATTTCCGCTACGTACCAGATGTTGACCTTCTAAATTAGTTGCTGGCGCCTGACCTTGTGGATTGTGAAGGACAACACCGATACCCACAAAAATATAAGGACTCCAATCGGGACGATGGATGTAATATCCAAGATTGTTGTTAACATCAAAAATAAAAGTGAGTGAGAATTCTTTAATCCTGTTGCGAAAAGAAAGATTACGCGTTTTGCGAAAAGCATCTTTTGCAGATACGATGTCTTCACCTTGAATTGTTCCATATCTGAATTTGCCCTCGATAGAAAATCGTGACTGGAACTTATAATTATAACCAAAAGCAAAAGATGGCTTTGTTAGTTTAATGTCTGTGCTCGCGATGTTTGGTGAAGGTGCAAGGTCGCCAAAGTAATTCATGGATGTAAGATAAAAATGCACCGATCCATACTTAGTTTTTTTTCGCGTAGGAATGTTGCCTCGGTAGTTTGAAGCAGTGAGGGTATTGCGAACAGATTTTTTCCTTTGTCCTTGCGTTTCGGATAGCGCAAAAACGATTAATAAACTGACCAAGACATAAGTTTTCATAGGGCCATCTGCTTTACTAGAGGCAAATGACTTGAAACATTATTTCAAACTTTGTGCTTGTTAGTGGTTTGCAAAATTTTACTAGCAAATGGCAGTTTTGGAGAGACCGGAATCGCTAAAAACGAATGCGTTGGCATTTAGCCGGTCGATTAATTAACCTGATCCAGATTTAATCAACATTACCGATTTTGGATTTCGAAAGCGTTCTGAAACGTCCAACTTCGAAATTCAATATCTCTGTATATGAAAACTTCGCTCCGGTTATGTTTTACTATTTTAGTTTTGTGTTCCAGTATCGTGGTATATCCGCAAGCCGAGAATGCCAAGCGCCGAAGAAATTTTAGCAACGAAAACTTTGTTGCGATGAGAGAGTTTGATCCCGTCAGCTATTTCCAGGGCAAGCCAATGAAAGGGACAGTGCAGTATGAACAGGAGTATAAAGGGATCATCTATTATTTTGCTAACGAACAAAATCGGGAACTGTTCAAAAAAGGTCCTTCAAAATATGAGCCGGCTTACGGTGGATGGTGCGCTTATACACTCGCCACAAAAAGTCAGCGCGTGAAAGTGATGCCGACTACCTATAAAATCATAAACGGAAAACTTTTTCTCTTCTACAATTTCGGAGGTGACAATCGCCTTTTAAAATGGAACACGGATGAAAAAAAATTAAAGCTGGCAGCCGATAAGAACTGGGAAAAAACAATGCACTGAAATTCGGCTGACGCGATATTAATTTACTTCATCGCCCAATAATCAATTACGGTCACCTTATCAAGGTGTGGCTTTAAGACTTCAACGAAAGCCTGGTGATCGGGATGAGTCAGGTATGTGTCGCGATCTTTGTCACTGTTAAAGGTTACGAAAAAACAATGTGTCAATCCCTGATTTAGATTTTCCGGACTGGTATTTTTTCCCCATTCAAAATCTTTTACGAGCGCGAGTTTTTTAGCCAGATCTTTGAAAGCTTTCTCAACTTTTTGAACATCCT